>JAUWSZ010000084.1 GCA_030609865.1 bacterium
GGGCCCGGCACGAGCAGTTGAGGATTGAGCATGTCGGACTGAACCGGCTCGGTGAAATTGAATCCTGCGGGGACATCCGATTCCCTGGCCTTCCACCCCTCGCGCAGCAGGATGCCCCGCTGCAGATTGAATATCCTTTCACCGTAGGTGTGAAGCCCTGCCTCGTCGGTCTCGATGCCTGTTGCCGCGCTGAAGAGCCTGCTCTCGAGGGTTGGATCGCCCACATGATCCGGCGTGTTCTTCGAGTCCATGATGGGCCAGGCAAAGTCACAGAGCAGGAGACTGTCCTTTGCGTAGGTGCGGTCCTGGATCTTCACGGCCGCCAGCGCCTTGCCCTCGTGGGTCGTCAGATCCCAGGCCTTGTCGCTCCCCCAGAATCGTTCGGCAGCGGCCCGGAAGACCTCTGCCGTGGTGGTTGAGAGTTCGGGCTTGAGCCTGTGCAGGAGCCAGCGGGCAATCAGGAAACTCACCTCGTGGAGCATGGCCATCGGCTGCCTCGGCTCCAGGGCGTACAGCATGCCATTCGTGATGTATTCCCGGGGAGAGTAGGATTCCCCGAACCCGACCCCGGAGACACGCTCCGTGAATTGGGCCCTGGCCGGCTCGCCAAGCCGTTCTGCGACCCGGAGAAGCCCCTCTGCAAGGATGTCACCAAAACCCTCCCGGCGGGCAATCATGGCCGCAAGCCTTTCGATGAAATCCAGGGTGCCCAGGGTGGACATCTCCAAGCCGATCTCCTCCTCGGTGAGGGTTCCGGCACGATGGCAGTCGACGAGCCACTGGATGACATTCTCCATCTCCATCGTGCAGAGGCAGAGATCGTTGCATACCCGTGTGGCGTCGACTGCGGTCTCGATCATCTCGCCGGGTCTGCGCCCGGTCCACTGCATGTAGAAGATCATGGACTGGCATTTCAGGATCGCTTCCTTGCCCGAGGCCGTCTTGAACAATCCCCTGAAACAGTGGAGACCGCACTGATAGCAGGATGCCTTGCCCACGTAACGCATCTGTTCTTTGGGCAGGGGTACGAGCAGTAGGCCCCGTTCACACATTCGGTGTGCAAGGCGGTTGAGTTCGGTGAGCTTCTCGGGTTGAGCCACATCCGGCCGACCCGACCCGACCACCGCAATGGCCTTGAGGTTCTTCGATCCCATGACCGCACCAAAGCCGCCTGTGGCGCTCCCCTCGTGATCGGTCAGAAGGGTGGCGGTCCGGCACCGGTTCTCGCCGGCTATCCCGGTGGTCACGAAACGAACCTTCGCCCCGTGGGCCTCCCTCAGGCGGTCACGCACTTCATAGGCACCCTTTCCCCAGAGTGCCGAAGCATCCCTCAACTCGGCCTTGCCGTCGTTGATCCAGAGGTAGGTAGGTCGCTCTGCAGATCCCGTTACCACCACGCCGTCGTAACCGGCACCCTTCAAGGCCGGGGCAAAGTGGCCTCCCAGGTTTCCGTAGCAGAACCCTTCTGGCATGAGCATCGGGGATTTGCCCACCACGGAAAACCTGGAGGCGCCCGGCACGCCGGTGCCCGTAAGGGGGCCGCTCATCAGGATCAAGCAGTTCTCCGGGTCCAGGGCACCCACCTCAGGACCCACTTCCTCCCAGTAGATACGGGTCGCAATGCCCCGCCCGCCGAGGAAACGATCCGCATAATCCAGGGTGTCCAAGTCGGTGGTCGCGGCGTTTGTGTGATCGACCTTCAGGATCTTCCCGCACCAGCCGAAGGGTTTCGAGGTCATGGGGTCTTTTCCTCTAGGATCTACGAGGAACCGAGAATGGCCTCCGTGGCCATCCTTGCACACTTGGCGACACCCTGGGTGCTGACGCCCCTGGCTTCATTGACCGTGTTCGAGACGATGAAGAGATTGTCGGTTTCAGGCGGTTTCATGGACGGTCGCTTGGTTCCGACAAATCCCGGGGACTGGGCAATGCCGTACACGCCCGCATGGGCTACACGCCAATGGTGTCCACCCTTCAGGGCGGGAAAGAACTCCACCGATTCCCGCTCGAGCATGTCGATGGTATCCCGGACCTGACGCTTCACGGCTGCCTGGTTCCGATGGAAGAGGTTGGGCATTTCGTCATAGTGGCCCTGGTAGGAAACATGGAACTGGTACTGGTTTACCTCGTCCCCGTAGGTCGGCATGGGGAAGAAGACCCCGGAGAACCCGGATTCCGGAAGATTAGGGGCCCAGCGGAATGAATCCAGGTCGAAGAGCGGTTCGTCCAGAGCGTAGATGATGCTCCAGGCGTGACTCACCTTGCCGCTGATCCAGTTGACCCAGTCCACCCACCAGCGCGGGAACACGCTTTCATCCAATACCTTGAAGACATCCCACAGCGGCAGGGTGACGATCACGAAATCCGCCTTGATGGTCTCCACCTCCAAGACCTGGCTGTGGAAGAGTCGCTCGCCGACTTCCACATTTACTCCGACGGCTCGGCCCTGGTCGATCTCCACGGTGTCAACCGGTGCGTTCAGACGCACTTCGCCGCCATGGTTGTTGATGTAGTCGGCAAGGGGGACCAGGATGTTGTTCGACCCCCTTGCGATCACCGCGCCCAATTGACTCAGTTTACGCCCGCTCTCGACGATTTCCCGAAGGATGTAAATCATTTCACCGGTGGAGTAGGTCTCGAAACGGTTTCCAACGCTCGTGGCACAGCCCAGGTAGAAGAAGAGCATCCGAATACCGGGATCGTCGGAGACGCTCTCCACCCATTTTTTCAGTGGCATGTCGTCCAGTTGCGAAATCTCCTCCGGCGAGAGGCCCATCATGGCCGAGAACACCTTCTTGTACATGTCGGTGGTGAAAAGCTCAGTGGGTTCCTTCCATTGGCCATCGTGGTAGATCTGACTCTTGGGCATGGTGATCAATTCGGGCAATTCGAGTCCCAGGTCCGCAAAGGTGGCCTCCAAGTGTCCTGCCCTGGAGATCATGTGGGCGCCGTCGTCGAGCACCTGGCCTGAATGTTTCAAGCTCCTGGCTCGCCCTCCGATGGTGTTGTCCCTTTCCAAGACCAGAACCTTCTTGCCTCCATGGGCCAGGAGCGCTCCTGCACAGAGGCCCCCGTATCCTGCACCCACGATAACGACATCCCAGTTTTCCATCCTGCTCTTCCCCCGTGCGATTTCAGTCGAGGTTGTATTCTTTTTCCAGTTGTTTCTCCGTGAAGATGCGCCCTGTTACCCCGGCGGCGGTCTGGATGGCGAGGAAGATGGCCGCCTTGACCATCAGGTCGGGCGATTCCCATTCCGAGAAATCCGTGTCCGGCGGGCTCCAGTACCTCGCACCTTCCGATTCAACAAACCCGGCTGGTTTCAGGCAGTTCACCGAGATGCCGTACTCCCGCACCTCTTCGGCAAGACCGTTGGTGAGCCGCTCGATACCGGCCTTGGACGCTGCATAGGCCATGCCTCCGTCGATCTTCCCGCCCATGTCAGCGCCGGGTGAGGAGAGATTGATGATGCTCCCGCTCTTCTGCTCGATCATGTGCGGAAGGGCGGCCTTTGCACAAAGATAGGCGCCCCGCAGATTAACGCCGATCACCAGATCCCACAGTTTTGACGGCGTCTCCCACACCTTTTTCCAGAAAGCCAAGGCGGCGTTGTGAACCATCACGTCCACGCGGCCGAACTCCTCCATGGTCATAGCGACCATCCGGTCCACATCCTCCTCCTTTCGCACATCCACCTTCACCGGCAGGGCACGGCGCCCCAGAGCACGCACCTCCTCTGCGGTCGTGTGGATGGTTCCGGGCAGCCGTTCATCCTTCTGGACTTCTGTTCTAGCCGCGATGACGACATCAGCCCCTTCCCGGGCAAAGCCGAGGGCCATGGCCTTCCCGATGCCCCGGCTGGCTCCTGTGACAACGCATACCTTGTTCAACAGTTTCATCTTTTTCCCTCTTCTTTCCCAGTTTCCATTCCGGATGTTCTAGGCAATATGATATGTTCAGGCTAATCCCCTTGGGACAAGGCCGCGACCGTGGCCCCATGTTTTTCAGGATATTCCGCGAGAACGATTTCAACCCCATACGAGCCTTTCGGGTGGAACGCAACCTCACGCATGGTTCCAACCGTGACGTCACCCGCCACCTTGAGGCCCTTTTCCTCGAATTTCTTTATCATTTCATCCATGTTCTTCACCTTCAGCACCACCGCCCACAAGCCTTCCCCTCTCTGGTCGAGGAACCTGGCGATGAGCGATTTGGGATGGGTGGGCTCGATCAACTCCAGGCCACAGGCACTGTAGCCCCCCCTCATTCCCAGCTCTGATTGTGTACCAACGATATCAAAATCTATGCCCAGGAGATCAGAGAAAAAGGCCGCTGCCTTCTCGAGGTCTTTCACAGCGATGGCGATACGGTCGATTTTTTCGAACATGAGTCTACCTCCATGACTTCTAGGGTACTTGTTCTTTGCTCATGGCCTTGTGGATGAAATATTCAGGCTATCGCCAGGTGATGTTCGGAGGCTTCCGCCTGACCAGCCTTTTGTATTTCGGCTTCTCGTAACCAAGGCCCATTGCGCCGTAGCATTTGTGATTCTTCGGGATCTGTAGCCGCTTCCTGATCTTGGCGTCAAAGCTGGGGGCTACCTGTAGGAAGCCGTTGAAGCAGCACCCGACCTTGAGTGTCTCCGCCATGAGTGAAGACTGGTAAAGGGCCACTGCATTGCCGAAACCGACGATATCGTCCCATTTCTTCCCATGGACGATGATTAGGGCAGGGGCGTGATAGAAGATCCGATCATCCCCCATCTTGTTCCAGCGATCTTGGAAGTTCTCGAGAATCGGTAGGTAGTAATTGAAGGTATCCAGGTTTTCACGTCCCATGATCAGAGACGTGGGCTTGGCGACCTTCTGTAGCATCCTGAACATCTTCAGGACACTTTCCAGCACGGCACTGCGCAACCATTCGATTTCCTCCGGGGAGGTGATGACCACATAGTGCACATCCGGACGATTTCCCCCGGTGGGTGCGTATCTTCCGGCCTCGAGTATTTTCTCGAGAATTTGGCGGGAAAGGGGCTTGTTCTTATACTGGCGTACCGATCTGCGAGCACGAAACAGGAGCTGGAGTGACTTTGAGGAGGGGAAGTCCTCGGGATTGTAGGAACGATTGTCACCCTTCATGGCGAGGGGGTCCTGAATGGCGTTGGTGGGGCAGACAGCTATGCAATGTCCGCATTCCACGCAGTCCATGCCTCGTGCGATGAAGGCCTTGTCGTTTCGCATTTCGATGATGTCTGCCGCGCACTCCTTCAGACAAATACCACATCCTGTGCACTTCTCCTCAACTACCTTCGGAAAGGCCGGCACGGGTTTCGGTGGACTCCCCTGTTTTGCCTCCAAGACCCAATCGAGAACGTCATTGAGTTTCATGTGGTTCTTCCTTGATTCCTATCTCGTATGTGGCTGTGAAATGCAGTGTCCTGTTCTAGACCTTGGGCGGATAATCCAGCAGATCCTTGTAAAGCGGGTGTTCGTCGCCTGATTTGATCCTGGCGACCCGCCTGGCCGCAGCCTTGTATCTTTCGACATCGGCCAGGGCCAGAATGGACATCCGTTGGGTGGCCAGGGAGCCCTCGCCGTGAATCGTCAGTGTCGAGTGCCAGGACGACGTCAGATCCTTGATCAGCCGAAACGCACGCATCCTGTCTTCCGTAGGAATGCCGTCCTTGCCCGCAAGGTATTTCTCCAGCAAGGGACGCGTATCGGGATTGAAGAAGTCCTTGGAGGACGGAACCGTGCACACCAAACCGCCGGCGATGTCCTGGACGTTCTTTATGGCCTGATGATAATTGTCTGCAAAGAAGAACTTTGCAATATTTGAGTACATCGGATTGGGATAAACCAGGTCTGATCCTGGATCCTGCACGGGTTTCACGCAAGCCTGTTCGGCCAACGCTTCCTCCGCCTCACAGTACATGGTAAGCCAGGCCAGCTTGTCCTGAATGTGGGAAACCCTTTCCAGACCGTTGTATTCCGCGATCAAGAAAGCCGCCCCTGCGAGGATCTCGAGTTCCACATATTTGTAGGAGTCGGCAAAGAGTCGATGTGAATTCCCGAAGGCGTAGGCCATGTCGCCTGAGTATTTCCATTCGCCGTCCATGAACACGTTTTCGTTCGGGATGAAGACGTTGTCAAAGATGACGATCGCGTCTGCGAAGAAGATACTCGAACTGTAGGGATAATCAAAGGTGTTTTCTATGTCGTCGATCTCATGGTCCGTGGAGATCATTGTGATCCCCTTGGCATTGACCGGGACCGAAAAAACGACTGCGTAGTCCTTGTCTTCCTCCCGGTGCCGCCTGCAAGGGATACAGATCATCTCATTCGCGCACGGGGCGAGGCTGATATGCGCTTTCGCGCCACGGACGAAGATTCCGTCCTTGTTCCGGTCGACGACCCGGACATAGTAGTCCTGGTGGGGGACCTGTTTGGATGGACGAAGACTTCTGTCGCCCTTGATGTCGGTCACCGCCCCGATAACGGCCGGATCGTCCCTCAAGAGACGTTGACGGTAGGCCTCGACGCGTTCCCGATAGTTACTGCCGGTCTGTCGGTCCATTCGATCGCATACCACGGCGATCGCATTGAGTGCGTCCTTTCCGGTGGTGTTGCTGCCCCCCGGAATCCCAAACCCCATACGGGCCATCAACTGGACGATTTTTCGCCTGCGCAGCAGGTCCTCGGTGGTCCTTTCCGGCTTGTGAAGAAACCGCATGGCCTCACCATTCTCATCCTGGTCGACGAAGAGGTCCTTGTACTTAGGGTCGTTGGCAACAATGTAGTCCAGCGCCATCTGACTGATGGTAATCTTCATGAACGGGTGTTCGGTGACGTCCTTGATCTTCTCGCCACGAAAGTAGACCACCCGATCATCTCTGATGCTCTGTTTGTACTCCTCTACTGTTCGAATCGCCATCCGTGTTCCCCTCCTTGCTAGAGATTGATTGGTTTATAAGGCAAAAATGGTGCTAAGAACAAACATGAGTGACCAACTGCGAATGACCACGTGTTGGGTGGAATTGTATTATGTATTCGTTGAATGGTCAAATAATTGTTTAACCGACCAGTCAAATCTTGGGCCGAGTCCTTAATAAGGGTATAGAGAGACATGGAATCTAGCATTCTATATTCAGGACGATTTCTCAGACGAACCCGTAGATGAGAAACTCTCCGAATGGGAGAACTCGCTTATTTCACGACGTGGGGGTGGTTTCGGTGTGAAGGCGGGGTAGCCCAACGGAGTCATCAACACGACTTCGTACGCCTCAGGAACCTGGAGAATCTCTTTCGCCATGTTGTGATCGAAGAAACCGACCATGACTGTGCCCAAACCGAGGGCATGCGCGGCCAGGGCAAGGTTCTGCGCCGCACTTCCCAGGTGGAACATGAACCACCAGTCTCCGAATTTCGTCACCACATCCTTATCCTTTCTATACGGATCCGGAATCTTCACCTTGCCGCACAGGACCAGCAACAGGGGGGCTGCCGCAACGGCCTTTCTTGCCGGATTATACCCCCCGAGGGTCTCCTGCAGGCGCTTCTTGGTCTCAGGGTCCCTGACCACGATGACCTCCCAGGGCTGGATGTTCCCTCCCGA
>JAUWSZ010000259.1 GCA_030609865.1 bacterium
CGTCTTCACGATCCGCTCTCCCCCCTTCAGGGTAAACATCTCGTCTGAGTTCCCGTGATCTGCCGTGACGAGGGCAATCCCCTGGGTCTGCTCGACCACCTTGAGGACCCTCTTCAGGCTCAGATCGACCGCCTCCACCGCCACGACAGTGGCATCGAGGTTGCCGGTGTGACCCACCATGTCGCCGTTGGCGAAGTTGATCCTGCCGCACCGGTACGTGCCGGTTTCGAGCAATCGCATCGTCTCGTCCGCGATCTCGGCAGCCTTCATCCACGGACGCTGATCGAAGGGAACCTTGTCCGAGGGGATCTCCACGTAGAGTTCTCGGGCCTCGTCGATGTAGCCGCTCCGGTTTCCGTTCCAGAAGTAGGTCACGTGCCCGAACTTCTGGGTCTCGGACAGGGCGAACTGGGTTACGTCGTTTGCCGCGAGGTATTCCCCGAGGGTTTGATCGATCGCCGGGGGCTTGACCAGGTACTTCTTGGGGATCTTCAGGTCCCCGTCATACTCCATCATGCCCGCGTAGAGCACATCGGGGCGGCGCTTCCGGTCAAAGGCCTGGAAATCCTCCTCTTCGAAGGCCCGGGAGATCTCGATGGCCCGGTCTCCCCGGAAATTGAAGAAGATGACGGCGTCTCCGTCCAGGATCGGCCCCACCGGTTGGCCCTCGTCATCCACGACGACAAAAGAGGGCATGTACTGATCCGTGATTCCCGGCTCTCTCTCCCTGATCGCGCGTATGGCCTCGGAGGCCGTTCGGGACCGATTCGGGGCCTCTCCCAGGACGTGGGCCCTCCACCCCCTCTCCACCACGGTCCAATCCGCCCCGTAGCGGTCCATGGTGGTGACCATCCGCCCCCCACCGCTGGCCACCCGATAATCACGACCCTGGTCACGACATAGATCCTCCAGCGTCTCCTCCAGGGGCTCGACGTATTCCAGGGCGGATGTGGCCCCCACGTCGCGGCCGTCCATAAGAGGATGTACCCGCAGCCTCTTCACGCCCATCTCCGCCGCCTTGCGTACCATGGCGAACAGATGATCGATGTGACTGTGGACATTCCCGTCCGAAAGGAGACCGATGAAATGAAGTGTGCCTCCGGCCAGACAATCTTTTACGATCTGCTCCCAAAGGGGCGTTTTGTAGATCCCTCCCGAGGCGATCTCCCGGTTGACGAGCTTGGCCCCCTGGTCGAAGACCCTGCCGGCCCCGATGGCGTTGTGGCCCACCTCGGAGTTCCCCATGTCGTCCCAGCTGGGAAGCCCGACGGCCGGTCCGTGAGCCAGGAGCTGTGTGTGGGGACAGGTGGCAAGAAGACGGTCCAGGGTGGGCGTGCGTGCAAGATGGACCGCATTCGACTCATCCTGTCTGCCGATCCCCACCCCGTCCATCACAACGATCAGCAACGAACCGGGCCTCCCCTGGAATTTCCGCCAATGTTTGAGTCGGAATTCTTTCATGGCGCACCCCTCGCCTTGTCTGATCTACGAGTCAAAAAACGTCAGCTCGTCAAAACAATGACATGACCGCCCCGGAGCCCGGTCAGGCCTCTGAGGCGACTCTCTTGGATTTACATTCTAAAAACAATAACTTATGACTTTCCGACTGGGCCGTCCCTTTCCCCCTGCGGAATGGCACATCCTTTGCTCCAATGGTGCAGAAGTGTAACAGACATCATGCGCCAACCGACATAGTTCAATTTGAGGGGGACGGGGACCATCATGAGCACACGTTCGAATGCTGAAACGAGTTGGGGGTACACCCGAACGAAGGACTGCTTCGACCAAATGCAGGACGTCGTAGGCATCCTGAAGAGGCTCGCAGATTCCTTCACCGAGGTCAACATTGCAGCCGACTTTCTCCAGATGCGAACAGACCCTGCCTCGGAACCACCGGAGCTGCAGCTCACCTGCCTGATCAAGGAGCGGATCGCGGCCATTCAGGAACAGGTCACCGAACTCTACTACGCACTGAACCACTTACCCTATCCTGTCTTGAAGCAATAATCTCCTGCGGGTGCCTTTTGATCCGAACCGGTCTATAATGGGTGGTTCGACCCCTTCCGTGCGGCACTTCTCCTGAGTGCGCCGCCTGGAACGAAACAGAGACGAACGGGAGACCAGGGCCTTGGATCTGAATCTCTGTCTGTATCTTTCGCTGTTCCTGCTCCTTGTGGGCCTTCTTGTCTTCTCCCTTGTGAGAAGGAAACAGGGGGAAAAGGGCGGACAGAGCGAAGCCGCGGGCACCGGGGCCGCAACCCCCGAGCCGGACGACAGGGGGCGGGGTGAATGAAGCCGATTCTCATTCGCTTTGCCGATGGCTCCTATATCCACTCAGGCCATTTCATGCTCTTCCTGGGCGGCCTGCTGGCCATCATCCTCCTGGCGATCGAAACGAAGAGGACCGGGGAGAGGCCTGAAAAGGTCTGGGGCCTGACGATTCTGCTGCTCATCTCAGCACTCTACGGAGCCCACATCTTCTACTGGATCGACTTCCGGGAAGAGTACGGCTACGGCTTCAAGCATCTGTTCATCTTCTGGAAAGGGGGCATGGCCCTTTACGGTGGCGGTATCCTCGCATTCGTCACGTACGTGTTCTACGCCCAGTGGCAGAAGATGGATTTCTGGGGGACAGGGGATCTGCTGACCCCCCCGGCGGCCCTGTTCATCGTCTGCGCCAGGATCGGATGTATTCTGTCAGGGTGTTGTCACGGGCGGGAATGCCCTATCGATTTCCCCTTTGCCCTTCCTGCAAGGCCCCCCACGGGCCCGATTCCCTTTAATACGCCGGTGTATCCGACCCAGCCGGCCTTTGCTGCATCCGCGCTTCTCGTTCTCGTGATTCTTTGGGCGCGACGGAAAAGGAAGAAATTCGACGGCGAGATCGTCCTGATCGGGATATTCCTGTACTCGGTAATGTCCTTTGTGATCGAGTTCTACCGGGGAGACCTCCGGATCCTGTACGAGATTTCCGGGATACAGTTTTCCCAGAACCAGATCATCGGTGTGAACTTAATTCTCGCGTCTGTAATTCTCTACTTCTATCGGCTACGGGAAAGCAAGGCCCACCCCCCCACTGCACAACCCTAGAGGGGTGTCTCATAAGTTCTGTCCCAATTCCCGGCAATTCATCTGGCATCACTGTTTGACAATAGGTATTAGCAGTTAGCAAATGGGTATTAGCAGTTAGGTATTAGGTATTAGCTCCCCACCAGTACCCCCACCAGGACTGTCAATCGTCCTCGTCGTCGTCCTCGAACGGAAGGGAGAGGGGTGGGCTAATACCTAAAACCTAATACCTAATTGCCAATGAATTCACTGGCTGTCCCCGAATAAGGGAATCGTGCCCGTGCCCGATTTCGAGGACGAGGACGAGCGATAGTGGGTCAAATACCATGCCTACAATGCTCACATGGACAGCTGGTAAAAGGCGCTTCGGCCTGCATAGGACGCCTGGGCACCCAATTCCTCCTCGATACGGAGCAACTGATTGTATTTCGCGAGCCGATCGCTCCGCGAGGCAGATCCGGTCTTGATCTGCCCTGCGTTCGTAGCGACAACCACATCCGCGATCGACGCGTCTTCGGTTTCTCCACTCCTGTGGGACACCACCGCGGTGAACCCTGCGCGCTGCGCCATGGCAATCGCATCCAGGGTCTCGGTCAGTGTGCCGATCTGATTGAGCTTGATCAGGATGGAATTCGTGATCCCTTCTCGAATCCCTCTTGCGAGGCGTTTTGTGTTCGTCACGAACAGATCATCTCCGACGATTTGTATCTTGTCGCCGAGACGTTCGGTCATCTCCTTCCAGCCTTGCCAATCGTCCTCCGCATGCCCGTCCTCGATGCTCAGGATCGGATATTCTTTGACCAATGCCTCGTAGTAGTCCACCATCTCCTTGGACGTCAACGATTTCCCCTCGGCCTTCAACTCGTACCGCTTCTTTTTCGCGTTGTAAAACTCACTCGCTGCCGGGTCGAGTCCCAGGAAGATGTCCCTGCCCGCCTTGTATCCGGCCTTCTTGATCGCCTCCATGATCACGGCCAGCGCCTCTTCGTTGCTTCCCAGGTCAGGCGCAAACCCGCCTTCATCCCCGACGGAGGTAGCGTATCCTTTCGTATTCAGGACCGCCTTCAGACGGTGAAAGACCTCTGCCCCCATCCGCAGGGCCTCTCGAAAGCTCTCCGCACGGACCGGGAGGATCATGAACTCCTGGAGATCCACGTTGTTGTCCGCGTGCTTGCCCCCGTTCAGCACGTTCATCATCGGCACGGGCAACAGCTTGGCGTTGGTTCCCCCCACGTATCGATAGAACGGGAGCTCGGCGCACTGTGCAGCCGCCTTGGCAACGGCCAGCGAAACCCCGAGGATAGCGTTCGCCCCGAGGTTGTCCTTGTTCTCGCTCCCATCCAAGGCGATCATCCTCTGGTCGATCCAGACCTGGTCAGAGCCTCGTGTGCCCAGAAGAGCGGGGGCGATCTTTTCATTCACGTTCGAAACCGCCTTTTGAACTCCCTTGCCCAGGTAGCGTTTCATGTCCCCGTCTCGCAACTAGACGGCCTCGTGTTCTCCCGTGGAGGCCCCCGACGGAACCGCTGCCCTGCCCGACACGCCGCACTCCAGAACGACATCGACCTCCACGGTGGGGTTCCCACGCGAATCCAGAATCTCTCTTGCCGTGATGGATTCTATGCGGTCCATATTCGGTCTCCTCTTGTTTGCGGTTAGGGTTTAATCTTCAACGACAGGACTTTTCCTTTCCGGTAGACATCGACGCGCATTGCATCGGACGCATCCTTTTTCCCCAGGGCGCTCTGAACGTCGTCCAACCCTTCCACGGACCTTCTGTCCAGGCGTACGAGGATATCGCCTTTCCGCAACCCGGCCCTCTCCGCCGGGCCGTCCCGGGTAATCTCCGTCACGATGACCCCCGTCTCCTTCTCAAATCCGAAGTAACGGGCCACCTCGGGAGACAGTTTCCGAGTCACAAACCCGTACATTCGTTCCGCCGGCAACTTGGCCGAGGAGGACCTGAGGTCGACGAGTACTCCCTTCTGAACGAGCGCACGAGACAAAAAGAGGGGCGCACCAAACTTCAGAGCCATCGCAACGGCATCGCTCGGCCTGCTGTCCACCTCCCACGTTTTCCGGCCTGCACGC
>JAUWSZ010000421.1 GCA_030609865.1 bacterium
GAGAGCCTCACTGTGCCTACACCGTATTCAAGGCGCTTGCCGCTCGGTCCGGGGATCCGGAAAGTTCCGTAGGATGGGCCTGCACCGGGCTTGCCGGAGGGGTGGCGTTGAGCGGGGCTATTTGCGGCGGGCTCCTTGGGGCGATTCTGGGGCTTGGCCTGGAATACGGGATCGATCCGGAATCGATGGGCTTCGGGGGCATTCTAAAGGCCTTTGTGATAGGACACCGGAACCTGCTCAGGCATGAGAAGCTCGCAAAGGGCTCGATCGAAGAACTGCCGAGAGAGGCCTTTGCCCGGTCCAGGTATCTTGTCGACCGGTTCGAGAAGGCCTTCGGCAGTCTAAACTGCAAGGAGATCACCGGAAGGGATTTTTCCTCGCCGGATGAACTGAACACTTTTCTGCCCGAATCCAAGGTGTGCGGAGAGATCTTCACCTGGTGCGAGCAGGAGGCGGCAAAGTTGATGACCGCCCAGCAGCCCCCATCCGACGGGGCGGTGGATGCGAGATGACAGAGACCAAACAAGACGATTCAATCGGGATGGTCTACGGACTCAAGCGAGTCTTACGGTATGGCAAGCCTTACTGGAAGATCATCCTGCTCACGATCCTGTGTATGACCGTGTATTCCGTGAGTCTCAACGGCAGGGCATACATGATCAAGCCCTTTCTCGAGGAGGTGATCATCCCGGCGACCGAGATGAGTGAGATGCCCGGCCTCGGGTCCCTGGACCTTTCGCAGATCAAGGGGGAGATCTCGGACGAGCAGCTGGTCAAGGAGCGGGAGAACCTGACCGCTGTCCTGGAGAAGAAGCTCGTGCTTCTGATCTGCATTGCCCTGGCCGTGGTCGGGATGATCCCGTTGATGAGCTTCGTAAAGGGATACGGTTCTTCCTATGTGGTGGCCCGGATGGTGCGGGACCTCCAGTGCGATGTTTGCGACAAATTCCTCCAGATGCCCCTGGCCTACCACACTCGAGCCCGAAAGGGTGAGATCTTCGCTCGACTGAACAGCGATGTGGGGAGGAGCAGGGAGAGCTTTCGACTCCTTTTCGGAGAACTCATTCAGGAGTCTCTCACGCTTCTGGTAGGCGTCGGAGCCATGGTCTACCTGAGCTGGCAGCTGACGACGCTGATCGCCCTGGTCATGCCCCCCCTGGTGCTCTTGATCGTCCGGTTCGGAAAGAAGGTCCGGAAGAGGAGCTTGAAGCGACAGGAAAAGATCGGGGACCAGATGGGCGCCATGCTTCAGATGTTCAGCGGCATCAAGGTCGTGAAATCCTTCCGGATGGAGGAGACAGAGAGTCGTCGCTTTCGAGCGGTCAACGATGAGCTGTTCCGGAGAGAGATGAAGGTGGTGAAGACCGACGAGATGAGCAAGAGCTTCACCGAGCTGTTCAACAACTTCACCTACATTCTGTTCATAGGGGTCGGCATCTACGCCATCATGAAGGCGATGCTCGGGCTCACGCTGCCCGTGCTGGTGGCATTTTTGGCCCTGGCCACCACGCTGTATCGTCCGATCAAGAACCTCGCCAGAGCCTACAACAAGGTTTCGGACTCGATGGCCGGAATCCAGCGGGTGACCGAGATCCTGGACCTGGAGGCAGAGACGCCGGAGCAGGAGGGTTCCGAGATCCTCACCGAGATCCGAAAGGAGATCCGGTTCGAGAACGTCTCCTTTTCATACGACGGCGAGCAGAAGGTCCTGGAGGGTATCGGTCTCGAAATCGGCAAAGGACAGACCGTTGCGCTGGTGGGAAAGACCGGCGTCGGGAAGACGACATTGAGCGATCTGATCCCCCGTTTCTATGACCCCACGGAGGGGAGGATCCTCATCGACGGCGTGGACATCCGGACCTTCAGCCGGGATTCGCTGCTGCGCCACATCGCCGTCGTGACCCAGGACCCGTTCCTGTTCGACACGAGCGTGGAGGAGAACATCCGGTACGGAAGGCTGGATGCCACGGAGGAGGAAATCATCGAGGCTGCCCGGGCGGCGTTCATCCACGACCGGATTCTCGCCTTGCCCGAGGGATACAAGACCCGGGTGGGGGACCGCGGCGCCCGCCTTTCCGGCGGGGAACGCCAGCGGATCACCATCGCGCGGGCCATCTTGCGAAACCCTTCCATCCTGATCCTGGATGAGGCCACCTCCTCGCTGGACGCCGAGTCCGAGCAGTGGGTCAAGAAGGCGATCGACAACCTGATGGAGGGAAGGACGACCGTGGCGGTCGCTCACCGGCTCTCGACGATCCGGAACGCCGACAAGATCGTTGTTCTCGAGGATGGGCGCATCTCGATGATTGGAAAACACGAGGAGCTCATGCAGCAGGAAGGCCTGTACCGAGAGTTGTGTGCCTTGCAGTTTCAACAGGACGACATCGGCCCCGTCACGAACTCCCGAGAGGCGTGATCCTTAAACCGTGGAAACAGAATCCCTCTCCGAAAGAGTCCCCGATAGCCTGGACGCGAACCGATCCGCCCTGGTGCACGACTGGTTGACCGGGATGCGGGGCGGGGAGAAGTGCCTGAAGGTCCTCTGCGAGCTCCTGCCCCGGGCCGATGTGTTCACCCTGTTGCACCTCGAGGGGACCGTGGACCCGGTTATCGAGTCCCACGCTCCCCGTTCTTCCTTCCTTCAGGCCTTTCCGGGTGTGGGCCGCTACTACCGATACCTTCTCCCTCTCTTTCCGCTGGCTGCGGAAGGGTTCGACCTTGACGCCTACCCGTTGGTGGTGAGCATCAGCCATTGTGTGGCCAAGGGGGTGATCCCCGGGCCCACGAGCCGCCACATCTGCTACTGCCTCACGCCGATGCGCTACGTGTGGGACCAGTATCCTTTCTACTTCGGCAAAGGCGGTCGAACCGCGGCGCCGCGAGGGCTCACCCGCCTCGTAGCCCACTACCTGCGTGTGTGGGACGTGGCGGCAAGCAATCGGGTGGACGAATTCGTTGCCATCTCCCGGTTCGTGGCCGACAGGATCCGGAAGTACTATCGACGGGAGGCGCAGGTGATCTACCCTCCGGTGGAATGGTCGCAGTACGAGGTCGTTCCGTCTCCGGAGAAGGATTTCTATCTGGTGGTCTCTGCGAATGCCCCTTACAAGCGACTGGACATTGTGCTCGAGGCATTCCGTCATCTCGACCATCATGTGAAGATTGTCGGCCATGCCCCGGCCGGGGAGGCGGCGAGGTCGAGGCATGGGGCGCTCGGCAATGTGGAATGGTTGGGCTGGAGATCCGACGAGGAACTCCGTGAGCTCTATGCCAACTGCCGCGCCCTCGTGTTCCCCGGAATAGAGGACTTCGGGCTCGTTCCGGTGGAGGTGCAGGCAGCGGGCAGGCCGATCATTGCCTATGGGAGAGGAGGCGCCCTGGAGTCGGTGCGCGGAATTTCGGTGAAAGAGGCGGGGGGAACGGACAGGAATTCATGGCAGAGGGGATGGTCCGGGATCTTCTTCCAAGAGCCTACCGGAAAGGCGCTTGCAGAGGCGATCGAGTGTTTCGAGTCGGTGGAGGACCGCTTCGATCCCCCCAGCATTCGTGAGTGGGCGCAACGTTTCGACCGACCCGTTTTCGAGAAGCACTGGAAGAGTCTCTTGAGTTCCCACGGTGCGGCCGGGCCGAGTGTCGTGTCCCGGAAATGAGTCGGATGATCGCAGGACCGCACAAGGTTTCGTTGAAAAGCCCCCATTGGATGACTATACTCGTCGTCCAGCATCCTTGAACACAAAGGAGAGACCATTGGACTGGGTGGTTCGCGGAGGCATCCTGATGGTCCCGATTCTCGCCTTCTCTGTCATCGCCCTGGGTATCTTCATGGAGAGACTCTGGGTGTTGCGCAGGGACCTCATTCTTCCGGAGGAACTGCTGCGGGAACTCGAGAACTTCCTCAGGAAGAAGATGATCCCGGAGGCACGGACCTACTGTCAGCAGCACCCGTCTCCTCTCGCCCGGATTCTCTTTGCCGGCCTCCAGCAGTATGGCAACTCCCGGGATCTCATCAAGGAGAACATGGAGGAAAGAGGAAAGGCGGAGGCC
>JAUWSZ010000250.1 GCA_030609865.1 bacterium
AGGAGCCATTCTTGTGCCGTGATTTGTATTCTATCGATAGGGTCGCCTGGGGGGTTTGCCCTGCCTGCATGAAAGTATCGATCACACGCTGGCGGTCGTCGGGATGTATCAAGAGGAACGTGGTCTGTCCCGTGAGTTCTTCGGGCTTGTATCCGAGGACCCGTTCGACCGAAGGGCTGACATAGCGTCTGCTTCCATCGGCGTTCAGAATCGAGATTATGTCGGACCCGTTTTCCACCATCGAGCGGAAGCGTCGCTCGCTCTCGTGAAGGACCTCGAGAGACTTCTCGAGGTCCTGGGTTTTCTGTTGAACGAGGTCCTCCATCTTGGTGCGGTACCGGTTCACTTCCTCGGCGGCAGCGATCATGCTCTGGTTGAGCAGGATGAATTCCTTGTCCAGGCTGCCGGAGAAGACATAGCCGGATCCGCCCGAGGCCAGTTCCTGAGAGGCTGTCCGGGCCTCCTCGATGGACCGATAGATGGACGTGAAATAGAGGCCCGCGAGCAGACTGCAGATGGCGAGGCTCAGGAAGGAGAACAGGGCGATGATCATACCGTTTGTGGGGTCATCCTGTGCGCCCATGGTGAAGGAGTTGATCACCACGAGGGTGATCAGCATGAAGACCACAAAGGAGGCGAACTTGCCCTTCAGGGAAAACAGGTGGGTCTCTTCGAATCTCTCGCCGAGTTGGTGGATGGTCTTCTTTATCCGCGACCTGAGCGAAGCCGTCAGGGAGTCCGTAATCACGTACGTGACGTACAAATAGACCATCACTGCGACCAAGCCCCCCCGGATTCCGGGGAATATTTCTTCGACACTCGCGCCATGGAACATGAGGATGAAACCCTGGCTCAAGGCAACCGGAAGGCTGAGGATCCCCGCTGTGACGGTATTCCATAGAGGAATCCTGGACAGGGCATGCAACAGGCCCGGCAGTTGATCGGCAGGAAGGGAACTGTCCAGGCTCATGTCGTGGACATGGTCGTTGATGATGCGCAGCCTTCCTAATTCCCATCGAAGCCCGAAGACACGGAGCAGTCCGAAGCAGGTATAGTGCGCGAGACAGACAAGGACAACAGTCGCTACCAAGACGTACACCATCTCGGTAGGTAGAATTGCCAGGATCGAGGCATCCTTTTGGATGAATACGTAACCGTAGAAGTAGAGGAATCCGTAGAGGGAGGCGACCTGTCCGGCGAGTACGCTTATCATTGACACGGCAAAGGTGTAGCATGTTCCCCTTGCCAGCCAGCCAAAGATCCTCATGGATGCTTCCCTTAGGGGACGAAAGAACGAAGTCTGTGCTGCAGGACGCTTTCCCTTCTTCATCGGAAAGATCCGCGAAATTCATGAGTTTTTTGGCGAGGAGGGGTCTCGAAAACCCGTGGAGAAGAATGGGAGGGATGAAGGGATTACAGTAGCCCCTGTTGCTCGAGGAATTCCCCGACCACATCTGCCGGACTGCGGCCCTTCTCGTCGACCTCGAAGTTGAGCCGTTGCATGGCCCTGTCGGGAAGGGTCCCTGCCAGGGACTCGAGGGCACGACGAAGATCGGGATGGGCCTCGAGGGCTTGCTTGCGCACCACGGGGCAAGGAAGATATCGCGGGAAGAAGCCCTGGTCGTCGTTGAGGACGAAGAGGTCGTAGGCATCGATTCGTCCGTCCGTCGCAAAGGCGCAGATGACATCGACCTCTCCCTGGGCCACGGCCTTGTACATCAACCCTGGGTCGAGGTCAAAGGCCTTGCCGAACCGGAAGCCGTACGCATCCCGAAGGCCCGGGTAGCCGTCGGGTCGCTCGGAGAACTCCGCCGTCAGGCCCGCCCGAAGCCTCGAGGCTTCGGGCGCCAGGTCGCTGATCGCCTTCCATCCCTTTGCTTCTGCGTCGCTCTTCCGCACCGTGATCGCGTAGGTGCTGTTGAAGCCCAGGGGAGGGAGCCATTCACAGGCGAATCGGTTCCTGTATGCAGAGGACACGATCTCGAATGCATCCCCCTCCGAAGGGTGCCTTTCGACTTTCAGGATCGCGGTCTGCGCCGTCCCCGTGTATTCCGGATATAGGTCGATCTCCCCGGCGACGAGTGCGCGATGGCACAGGATTGTTCCCCCAAGGTTGAATCGCCGGATAACCTCGAGCCCCGTGCCCGCTTCGATGCTCTGGGCAAACAGTTCGCCCAGGATGATCTGTTCCGTAAAATTCTTCGAGCCCACCCGGATGGGCGAGGTCTCTGAGGGTGCATTCCTCCTTGCACTCGACGACAAGAGAAGACCCACGGTCAGCAGAACCAGGAGACCCACGAGACTCAAGAACAGGACGGCCCGGCGTTTGACAGATGCTGGAGGACGGCCCGGACGGAGCAGTGCCTCCACGAATCCGATTCCGAAGTCGAGGAACAGGGCCAGCATCGCGGCCGGTATCGCCCCGAGAAGGATCAGCCGGGTGTTGTTGAGGGCGAGTCCGCGGTTGATGAAGTCGCCCAGACCGCCGGCTCCGATGAATGCCGACAGGGTCGCAATGCCCACCCCGATGACCGTCGCGGTTCGTATCCCTGCCACGATGATCGGCAGGGCCAGGGGCATCTCGACCAGGAAGAGCCGCTGTCGCCGTGTGAAGCCCAGGCCCTGGGCGGCTTCGATGATCTCACCGGAGACCTCGCACAGTCCGGTGTAGGTGTTCCGCACGATGGGCAGGACGGCGTAGAGGGTCAGGGCTACGAGGGCAGGCCGTACGCCGATCCCGAGGATGGGGAGGAGAAAGGCGAGCATGGCCAGGCTCGGTATGGTCTGGACGATGCCCGCAACGCCCAACACGGGTCCCCTCAGCCGGGTGTGGCGCGCGACCCAGATTCCCAGGGGCAGGCCGATCAACACGGCCGCGCCGGTCGAAATGCCCGTGAGCATCACGTGCTCGATCGTCTTGACGTAGAGTTCCGGTGCCCTCTCTATCCACAGGTCCATCCGGGGCTGTCCTTTCCTACTCCCGGTGGTGGAAGGCTGCAAGCTGTTGGGCCGGTTTTTCGAAGAGCTCCTTCACGAACTCGGTGGCCGGGGCACGCAGGATCTCGCCCGGGGGGCCGACCTGTTCCAGCCTCCCCGCATGCATCACGGCAATCCGATCGGCGAGTCGCAGTGCCTCGAAGATATCGTGCGTCACGAAGACGATTGTTTTCAGGAGCTTCTCCTTCAGGCGCAGGAGTTCTTCCTGAAGCCCGTCACGGGTGATGGCGTCCAGGGCCCCGAAGGGCTCGTCCATGAGCAGGCATGCGGGGTCCGCAGCCAGGGCGCGGGCGACTCCGACCCGCTGCTGCCGCCCCCCGGAGAGCTCTGTCGAGTATCGGGGCCCGAAGTCATCGGGCGGGAGCCCGACGAGTTCCATGAGTTCTCGTGCCCGCTCCTGACGCTCGCCTTTTGGGCGACCCTGGAGCCTCAACACCACGGAGATGTTTTGCTCCACGGTCATGTGCGGGAAGAGGCCGATGCCCTGAAACACGTAGCCGATTGAGCGACGAAGCTCGATCGCGTCCTGGGCTCGCACCTCTCTCCCACCCACCTCGATGGTTCCGGCGGTGGGTTCGATCAGGCGGTTGATCATCTTCAGCGTCGTGGTTTTTCCGCAGCCCGAGGAGCCGAGCAGGACGAGCAGTTCCCCGGACGCGACCCTGAGGGACACGTCACGGACCGCATAGGTCTCGCCGCCGTCAAAGCTTTTTGAGACTTGCTCCAAACGAATCATAGGCAACCACGATCGCTTGACCGGAACAGCAGTTCAGTAAGAAGCCAGGGGATTGCTTCGTCGCCCTGCTCCTCGCAATGTCCGCCAATTGCGGATGCTGCGAGCGAAGCGTGGTAGCCCCCCAGCCCAGGGTGGTTGGACATACACTGGATTCCTGTGGGGAGGAGTGAGGCCTTTCGCCTTGACCCTTTCGCCTTTCGTCTTCTGACCCCTCTTCCCTTTGACCTTTCACCTACTCTACGAAAGCCTTGCCCACGTTTTTCAAGGTGTGCTCGTCTCGCATGTAGTTGGGCTGGCTCCCGTTCCGCTTGATGGCGTCCAGGCCTTCCGTGTCATACGGGTCCAGGTCGAGCTCCGGGGCCTGGTCCGCTCCGGTTTCCCGGCAGAGATCGATGTGCCTCTCCAGCTTGGCGATCGAAAAGGAGAGAAGCTCCCTCAAAAAGGCGAAGGAGTGCCGCATCTGATGAAACCCGTACTTCTTCATCATGGCAAAGCCCTTGATGCCGTCTTCTTCCGCCTTCTGGCCCGGACTCTCTTCGTTGGTGGTGCATGCGGTCTGGATGGAGGGGATGTCCAGTCTCTTGTTGAGCTTCTCCTGGAGGAGGTTGGCCACGTTGTGGGAGACGAGCCCCAGGTCCACACCGTAGTTCCTCTGGATGTTGGCGATCGAGGGAAGCCCTGCGTGGACGACCGTGATTCCCGGGTTGACGAGCTGGGCCAGGGTGATGCCGAACAGGCCCTCGGCGTGGCTCAGGGTTAGGAGGCCGGACATGCTGTTCGTCGCGGACAGTCCTGCCATGGGCATGGTGGACACGTAGATGGGAAGGCCTCTTTCGACACAGGAAAGGAAAGGGGCGACCATGCTTTCGATGATCTTGAGCGGGCTGTTGATGATCGAGAACTGGATCGTGATGTTTCCCCGGGCCTTGTGAATTTCCTCGGCCCGGGCGATCCCCTCATCGGTCAGAACAGCCACGTAGAGCGGTTTTCGACAGTTCTCGATGAGGGTGTCCATCACTTTCACTTCCTGTTTTCGGATCAGAACCCCCCGGGCCATGAAATTGACTACGTCTGCCTCGTCTACGATCTTGGCAATCCTTTCGAGATGTTCGAACGTGGGCTCTATGAGTTCGCCGGTCCGATCATCGTAGACAAAGGGAGCCGTTCCTCCAACCCCGAAGGAGTTTTCCGGAATCCAGTACTGGTCCCGCTTGGGCGTAGTCGCGAGCGCTTGCTCGACGAGGGGGGTCAAGACGTGGATGTGCCCTGTCGACTCGTCGACGGCGGCGAGGCCCGTCGCTTCGAAAACCTGACGGATTCGGGGGGAGTCGCACCGTACGCCCACCTCTTCGAGCACAGTGAGGGCGTCCTGGTGTATCTTCTCGAGAAGGCCGCTCGCTTCCAGATCCATTTTCCCTCTTCCCCTCCTCTCCTCGTTTCGAGACACGAACAGCGTCACCTC
>JAUWSZ010000442.1 GCA_030609865.1 bacterium
GAAAAAGTCCCATCTGCGGCGTTCGGCTTCATCCCTCGTCATTCAACGTACAGGAAGTACGCCTGATTATTGACCTGGATCCCCGCCTTCGCGGGGACATGTTTTGCCTGCCTTGCATCTGGAACTTTTTGAACAGCCTCCAGCCACTTTTTCAACGGGCTGCTAGCCCGGAACTGGAAGAGGATAGTCCCCTATGATCAACGTACGACGAAGCCTGCGGAGAGGGGGACGGGGCGTGGACATCAACATGGGCCCCCTGATCGATATGGTGTTTCTCCTTCTCATCTTCTTTGTGGTGACCACCAGCTTTGTCAAGGAGACCGGCATCGACGTGGAGCGGCCCACGGCGGCCACGGCGGAGATGAAAGAGAAGGGCAACGTCCTGATCGGGGTCACCGGGGACGGAAGGGTCTATCTGGATCGGAAACGCATCGACGTGCGCAGCGTCCGTGCCCACATGGCACGGGTGCTTGCAGAGAACCCGGAGAGTTCGGTGGTCATCGTGGCGGACAAGCAGAGTCAGACGGGTGTTGTCATCCAGGTGATGGATCAGTGCCGCCTCGCCGGGGCAAGGAACGTAAGCCTGGCCGCATCGAAGGCTCGAGGAGATGAGTGAACGTTGCCCCCTGTGGGTTTTTCCCGCTCTCGCCTTTGCCATTCTCGTTAATGGGCTCCTGTTCTTCCTGCTGCCCTTGCTGACGCAGAAAGGCCCGTCCTTTTCCGACATGACCGACCCTGTGGCCGTGAACCTGGTGCGGGTGCGTGAGGAAGAGCCTCCGCCTCCGGAAGAGGAACCCCCTGTACCGGACATGGAGGAGCCGCAGGAAATCCCCGAGTTCTTCACGCCCGATCTGCTCCGGCCTGATGTGAAGCCCCTCGAGATGGACCCGGTTCCCTTCCGCATCGAGCTGAATCCCAGAATGCTGAGTGGTCCCCAGGTCGCTCTCAAGAGGTTCTACAAGATGGGCGAGCTGGATCATCCGCCCAGGCCGCTCGTGAAGATGCCGCCGGTCTATCCCTACAAGGCCAAGAGGCTGGAGATCGAGGGATACGTGAAGATCAAGTTCCTGGTAGACGAGGAGGGAACGGTCAGCCGTGTGTCGGTCCTGGAGGCGTCGCCAAAGGGCGTCTTCGAAGACAGCGTGCTCCAGACGCTGCCTTCCTGGAAGTTCTCACCGGGGAAAATCGTAGGAGAGCCGGTCTCGAGCTGGGTGGTGACAACGATCCGGTTTGAACTCAAGTGAGAAAGGTAAGAGGGCAAAGGGCAAAGGTGAAAGGACAAAGGTGAAAGGGCAAAGGGGTCAGGCCCCTCTCGCCGCCAACCGAGGGCGACGCGGAATCCCCAAGTTCAGTAGTATTCGTCCGATGAGCCATCGATTATGAAAAGTCGGACAAAAAGAATCATCTTGATTGGACCAAATAGGGGACGTTGTTTAATTCGTTAACTTTTGGAGAGAGTCTGATTGCTAAGTTAACGAATTAAACAACGTCCCCTTAGTGTTCACGAAAGCGAGAAGTCTGCGAGGAACGAATTGAACAAGAAGTATTCCAGGTCCACCCTGAGCGAGTTTATCACGATTTCGATGCTACTCGGCAGTGTGTTGCTCTTCGGTACGGTCTACGCCGACGTGGGGCACGGTGGGGCCGAGGGTGCCGGAAACGCCGCGACCCGGGATCTCTCGATTGGTGCGACAAGGGTCCTCTATGAGGCGCAGCAACTGATCGACCGAAAGGCGTACGAGAAGGCGGGCAGGATTCTGGAGAAGTTCATCGAGAAACACCCCAAACGGAATCACTGCTTCATCGCGTTCACACTCGCCAATGCCCTCTATTTCGTTGGGGACAAGGAAGAGAGCCTGGCCCACTACCAGGCTGCGGTCAGGATGAATCCCGCCTTCGGGCCGGCCTGGGTGAACCTGGGACAGGTTGCTTATGACCTCAAGCGTTACGGCCTCGCTGCCGGGGCGCTGGTCGAGGGATTCGCCCGGACCGGGGAGGAGGAGGGGAAGAACCCGGATCTTCTCTACTATGCAGCCGTTGCGTACATCCTGGACGGCCATCAGGAGAAGGCCGCCCCGATCCTGGAGGCCTTGGTATCGGGCAAGCACGGGGACCCGGACAAGGAGTGGTTTCAGGCCCTTCTCAACATCTACCTGGATCTGGACCACGAAAAGAAGGCGGAGAGGCTCATCGAACAGATGATGGGGCGGTACGGGGACCAACCCGAGACCTGGAAGCTCTCCTACCAGTTCGAGGCCAACCGGCAGAACTACAAGATGGCTGCCGTGGCCTTGACCGTGTACAGTTACCTGAAGCCCCTCACCCGGGAAGAGGCGATCCTCCTGGCAGACCTGTACGCCACGATCAAGGTGCCCCTGTTGGCCTGCGCGTATTATGAGAAGGCCTTTGCTTCCGGGGCCTCGTCCGAAGAGTACGAGCGCCTTGCTTCGGCCTACATGTCTGCCCACCGGACCGGGCAGGCCCGCCAGACCTTGACGGAGGCATTGAAAAACAAGCCCACTCCGAAATTGTGGTCCCTGGTAGGCGACCTGAACTACATGGAGGAGGATTTTGAGGGGGCCTACTATGCCTTTGAGGAAAGCGCTCGGCTGGATCCGAAGGACGGCCGGGCCTACCTGATGATGGGATACTGTGCCCTTCAGACGAACAAGAAGAAGCAGGCGGCCGATGCGCTGCAGAGGGCGAAGGGCTTTCCGAAGCAAAGGAAGCTGGCCAAGCAGCTCCTCGAACACGTCGATTGAGTGTGTGGAGTTCTACGAGGCAATGAAGAGCTCTGTCCAGCGCTGACTAGCAGTAAGGGGATGTGAAGATGAATAAGATAGCGAAGCTTGTCTTTCTTCTGTCTTGTCTTTCCCTGATCGTCTGCGCCCGGACCCTCCCCGCAGATGAAACTGCCGAGAAGGCGGCCCAGGCGGCTGCAAAGCAATGGTTGGCTCTCGTGGATCAGGGGAAATACGCGGAGAGCTGGGAGACCGCGGCAAACTATTTCAAGAATGTCGTATCCGAGAAGCGGTGGCTGCAATCCATGAAGGGCGCAAGGCAGCCCCTTGGTAAGCTGATATCAAGAAGGCTTCTGTCTGCAACCTTTACGACGAGTCTGCCGGGGGCCCCGGACGGCCAGTACGTTGTGATCCAGTACGCGACTTCCTTCGATAACAAGGCCTCTGCGGTTGAGACCGTGACCCCGATGCGTGACCCTGACCAGCAGTGGAGGGTATCGGGCTACTTCATAAAGTAATCGAAATTCTTGCACTGCCCATCTGCCGCACCGCGGATAACCACCTGAATCCGAACCATAATCGCGATTTTTTGTGAATATTTAGCGTTTTTGTGAACTAGTTCACAGACTCCGCCCCGGACTTGGGATTATACTACACGTGTTAGTAGGCCCTTAAACAAAGGAGCCCGTCATGTTGAGAAGAAATCTCTTTCTTGTTTGGCTTGGGATCATTCTCTTGTCCGGCATGTTTCTCTTGGGACAACAATCATGGCCGCCTGAACAGGAATGCATAGACAACGATGGAGATGGATACGGGAATCCAGCTGCTCCGTGGTGTACGTATTCGCAACTGGACTGCGACGACGGCAATCCGGACGTGAACCCTGGAGCCACAGAGGGACCTGCCGGGGATCCGACATGTAGCGATACCTTCGACAATGACTGTGACGGCGACGTGGACGGAGACGATGGGGCCTGCTGCGAATGTGTCGATCAGGACAGCGATGGGTATGGAGACCCTGGATGTGAAAACTGTACCTATCCTGAAACAGACTGCGACGACGGCAATCCGGACGTGAACCCTGGAGCCACAGAGGGACCTGCCGGGGATCCGACATGTAGCGATAC
>JAUWSZ010000417.1 GCA_030609865.1 bacterium
ACCCCCGTTGCGTTCCTGTACAATGTAGGTGACGGGGTGAAGCCTTCCGGCTGGGTGGGCGCCAGTGGAGCCGCGCTCAGCGGCAGACGGGTAGCTGAAGATGTAAGAGGAAGGGCCTAGCCGAGCGGGAATGCTAGTTGGCAAACTTCGTGGTAGTGTAGAGCATTGCACCATTCTCATCGTAGAAGGCAAACTCGCATGTCTCTGAACCTCCCCCCTCACCAGGTTTAACCGTCACTCTCAAGAACCCGCCGGTCGCCTCCGGATCGGTGAAGGGTTGCGTGATTTGCGCATCAGGATCGGTGGATTCCGGATCACCAGGGACCCTCCCCAATCGCGAATTCTGATCGACCAGAGCCCCACAGGAGAATTCCTCGAACCCGTCCGGACGGATCGAATGGTACTTCCAGTGCCTGTCACCACATATGATGTAGAAATTCCTGTCCAACAGCCCGTTTGCACTGAGCCATGAGAAGAACTCTTCCCCCTCATGCTTGAATCCCAAAGGGTTGGTATGATTGTCTCTCTTTGGCTCACCCTCGAACGGCCACGGAAGGGCCGTATCGTCGGGGCCTATCAAAGGCGTAGGCGAGATGAGAAGCTTGAAGGTCGCGTCACTGTCCAGAAGGGTCTGTTTGAGCCATGCCTTCTGTGTCTCTCCCCAAAGCGTCTTGTCCGGCCCGTCGTCCAGCACGTTCGGGCTTCGGTAGTCCCTGCCTTCCGTCAGCCAGATTTGCAGCAGCTTGTTGATCCGGTGTGTCCGGTAGGTTATCGGTTCAGGCTCCTCAGGATCGACCACCGGCAACTGCTCCAGGAATGTCTGAATCCCCAGCTCGTTCGAAGGCGGCTGATCGCCTGTTGTGTCAGAGTCGTTGTACCGATGGTCGTGATCGTCTTTCTCCCAGTAGGTTGCCATCTGCGAGAACAAGGACACGTAGCGCGGTTGAATGAACTGCTTGTACCAGACGTGTCTCATCTCGGCTTGTGTCTTGGCGGGGAAGGGGAACGCATCGTAGTAAACATTGTCGCCTGTCCCGACAAAGAAGTCGGGACCCATTTGCTGGATCGTCTCCAGCGCAGGGTATCCCAGAGGCTTGTTCGGTGGGCCTGGGAAGAAGTGGAACACGAAATAGTTCATCCCGGTCACCACCACGAAGTTCACCTCGCGCTCGACATCTTCAAGGTCGAGGGTCCTGAAGGCGCAGGTGGCGCCTGTCTCGAACGCATCGGTGTCCTTGCCGTACAGGAGGCGATAGTAGTATCGCGTTCCTGGAAGCAGATCGCCCACCTTCTTCTTGACGATAAAGTCATTCTCCGGCACCGCGGCAATCCATTCTGTCATGAACGCGTCTTGAAACCCGGGGTCCGTTGATATCTCGAAGCAAGCCACACCCTCTGTTCCCCTGACAAAACAGGGTAGCAGGGGTATCGAACAGAAGGAGTCCATCGGACCCGACGGGGTCAGGCGGGATTGCAGGATAACGCTATCCCTGGTCACCTCACCCGCCATTTCTCCCTGACTGTGGCCGATTCCCGTAGTACAGCCGATCAAGGGAAGCACAAGAATGCAGCAGGGAATGATCGCGGATGCCTTGATTCCACTCATCATGGCTCTGTTTGACACAAAAGCGCGGTATTTGCTAAGCTAAGAAAGAATTCACCATTTGGTGCAATATTATTAAAACAATCCTCCAACGAATTGTCAATTGTTTTTTTTCGGCGTTACCCCTCAGGCATGAACAAGGGCTTCATTCCGGAAAAGGAGAAATCATCATGGCAAAGATCTATCACGACAAGGATGCCGACCTTGCTCTCATACAGGATCAGACGATCGGGGTCATCGGGTACGGAAACCAGGGCCGGGCACAGGCACTCAACCTGAAAGACAGTGGACTCAAGGTGATTGTCGGGGTTCGGTCAGATGAGACACAAGCGCAAGCCATGGGGGATGGGTTTGACGTCTTTCCCATCCGGGAGGCGGCCGAGCGAGCACAGATCATCATGATGCTGATACCGGACGAGGTGATGCCCGAAGTCTTCACCAAGGAGATCCTGCCGGGCCTGGTCGCAGGAAAAGCACTCTGCTTCGCCTCCGGATATACTGTGGCCTTCCGGACCGTCGTGCCCCCCGACAACGTGGATGTCATCATGGTGGCCCCGAGGATGATTGGGGCGGGAGTCCGCCAGACCTACACGGAAGGGACCGGATTTCCCAGCTTCATCGGTGTTCACCAGGATACGACGGGCAAAGCGCTACAGACCTCGCTGGCCATTGCAAAAGGGATCGGATCCACGAGAAGCGGCGTTCTGGAACTCTCCTTTGCCGAGGAGGCCGAACTCGACCTCTTCACGGAACAGGGCTTCGGCCCTGCCTTTGGCCAGGTCCTCCTGTCGGCCATGCAGATCCTGATCGATGCCGGGTATCCGGCGGAAGCGGTCATGATGGAGTTGATCCTCTCCGGAGAGTTTGCGTATTCGATGCAGAAGATCGTGGAACTCGGGTTCTTCAGACAGATGGAGCTGCACTCCCACACCTCTCAGTACGGTTCACTGACCCGTTCCATTCGCTTCATCGAGGCCAAGATGCCTGAAACGATTTCCGTGACCATGAAGCAGGTGCTGGAGGAGATTCGCTCCGGGGCCTTTGCCAGGGAATGGGAATCCGAGCAAAAGGCCGGCCTTCCCAATTTCACCCAGCTCAAAGATCTCCGGGAACTGCACCCGATTGCGGAATGGGAGAAGAAGACCCGAGAGGCCTTCCGGATGGATTAGCCCTTACACAGTCGTTGATAGTCCCGGTAGGTCGTGTAGCACATGCACTTGTAGCAACCCGTCCTCGGTTCCGGCATCCCGTACTTCTGGTTCAGAGAATGCCACCCCTTACCCAGCCTGACGAAGTACTGCGTGGAGGGGGCTTCGAGTTCCTCGTATCGGGACCCTGGGGCAACGGTCCACATGGAGTATACGGGGCGGACATCATGTTGCAGAAGCCACTCGAAGCCGGATAGAGTCGATTCCAGAGCCTCCTCTTCGGTCTTGAACCCATTCCCAGGAGCCATTTCCACCCCGGCCACGAAATTCGTGGCCACCTCACCCCGGCCGTAGATCCCGACCGCCCGGCAGAGCAGGTCGACCCATTTGCCCCTGCCCACGAATTTGGATTTTCCAGGCACAACCTCCGGCCACAACGATTCCTCCCAGGTTTCCATGGCCCAGCTCACGTAGACGGACCCCTCCCCTGCCTCGTAGAGCCGCCTGGCGTCTTCCTCTTCGAGGGCCTGGATGGCCATCAGAAAGGGTACGCCCTCCCTGTAGCCTGATGCATTCCGGAGGGTCTTGATCAACTCGATGTAGTAGTCGGCTTCACGCTTTCGATCCAGGAAAGAGCCCCCGCTGATACAAATGTGATCGATTCCCCCTTCCTCGGCTGCCGTGTCAAAGGTCTCTACGATCCGGTCCAGGGCCCTGGCCGGGAGTCGCTCCAGGCCCAATTCCCTGGATCGTTCCATCGTAGGAACGATGGTACAGTACCCGCACGAATCCCCGGTGTTGAAATACTCGCAGTGGTTGAAGTTGATCACACTGAAGACACAGTCCCCGTTTCCCCCGGCCACCTTACACATGAGGGATCCGTCCTTTGTCCTCTTTGTGAACCACTCCGGCCGGGCCGTGAAGTAGACCTGGGTCACGTGTTCACCGTCGCAGTAGAGCGCATACTGGCCGTCTCCCATGTAGCGAATCTCGTACGGGCTTTCGCTGTCCAGCATGATCATCACGGTCGTGCCGTCAGGCAAACAGAATGTCTGGGGATACGTGGTCCATCCTTCTGTCACGTCGGTGGGTCCGTGTCTGTCTTCGTGGTCCCACTCGAAGATGAGGTGTGTCTGGGGCAGGGCCCACCGGGCAATTCGTGGCAACACAGGAGTGAACCGAACCCCGTGACGAACGACATCCGTCTTGAGGAGTATGCTGGTCGGCAATTCCGGGAATGTCTCGTTCAGTGAAGCAATCCTCTCCTTTCCGCAAAGCCTCTTGTTGCCTTCCGTCTCCATGA
>JAUWSZ010000049.1 GCA_030609865.1 bacterium
ATGCGGCGACGGCCTCGATGCCGCCCGTCAGGGTCTCGCTCCGGTCCGCGTCGACGTAAACCCGGTCGCCGAACCGTTCGATCCTGCAGGCCGAGCCATCGAAGCCCGCCCGGATCGCCCCTTCCGCATCTCCCCCGTTCACCGGGACCTCAAGCGTGAAACGCCCGATGTGCCGCCTCACCAAGTCCTGCGGGGCGCCCCTCTCGATGACCTTTCCTGCATTCATGATCACGATTTGGTCGCAGATACTCTCCGCCTCATCCATGTAGTGCGTGGTCATCAGCAGGGTGATTCCCTGCCGCTTCAGCGCCCGGAGCCGTCTCCAGACGAGATGTCGCACCTGAGGGTCCAGGCCGGTCGTCGGTTCGTCGAGAACCAGAATGCGTGGCCTGTTGATCAGGGCGCGGGCAATCAGCAGCCGCCGTTGCATCCCCCCGGAAAGCTCCGGCACCCGGGCATTCCTTCGATCCGCAAGCTTGACGAAGTCGAGGAGTTCTCCCGCCCGTCGCCTTGCCTCGGCGGTTGGGATCGAATGGTAGCGCGCAAACAGCATCAGGTTTTCCTGTACGGTCAGGTCCTCGTCGAGGCTGCTGTGCTGCGGTACGATCCCTATGTTCTGCTTGATCTTCCTCGCATCCTTTCCGGGGTCCATGCCGAGCACCCGCAGCGAACCCCGGGTCGGGACGGAAAGGCAGCAGATCATCCTCATGACCGTCGTTTTTCCGGCCCCGTTCGGCCCCAGAAAACCGAAGGAAACGCCGTACGGCACATCACAGGATATCCCGTCCACGGCCCTTATCGGTCCAAAATGCTTGACGAGGTCAACAGCCTCTACGGCCGACTCAGTCCCCACGATCACCCCTTTCCTCAACCTCTGCTTCATCCGAATAGCGGGTCACGGACAACCCTTTGAGGTCCAGTCGGCCAACGGGGATTCCCGTGGCATTGCTGACAATCTCGAGGATGTGTCTTTCGAGGAAGTACAGGTCGTTCTCCTGAATCGACCTGACCACTTCAGGACGCCCCCCCGAGAAGATCAGATCATGCTTTATCCTCGGCATGCCTCGCCTGAGGGCCGCTTGTCCCTTGGCATCACGAAACGGGCCCCAGAGATTGAAGCGAACGTAGTGCTCGCCTCCCAGGGAAGCGGTGACCACGTGTACGCGTTTTCCCAACTTCACTTCGTCCTCCGGCCCCCCTTTGGGAGCCGATACAAACAAGAGGGCAGTCGACACGACGGACAGCCCGAGCAAGAAGGCAACCATCCAGATCCAATAGTCAGCCAACAGGGCGAGGACCTTCGGCCGTGCAGCTTCCTTCTGCTCGGGCACCGGAGGCTCAATGATTACCGCTTCTTCCGCTTCGACCGGCTCTTGAGGCATTTCTTCTGCCGGCTTGACCTCCATCCGGTCCAGCTCCAGGCCGTCTACAATGTTGCCCTCATGCCCCTCTTCCGGCTCGGGTTCCCCTTCTTTCTCCGGTTTCGGCGGTTCTGCCACCTCAGACTCCGGTTCCCGATCCACATCCGTCTTGGGGCCCTCGACAAGCTCGGGGCGAGGCTCTTCGACCTCCTCGGTCTTGGGCCCCTCGACCGCCTCGAGCGTCGGCTCCTCGACTGTTTCGAGCTGGGGTTCCTCGACCGTCTCGGTCTTGCCTTCTTTTTCTTCCTCTTTCATCGACTCTCCCGGAATTCTGGTGATCCCCCAGAGATCGCTTCACATTCTACACGCGAAATGGTAGTTTGCCCAGTGTCCGCGGTTGATTCATTGCTGCGTTCCGGACCCGGGAACGTGCCCACCCTTTCGATTCCACCACGTCACCGATGACAGCAAGCATAGACCACAAAGTGCCGGATCCCGCAGCCCTCAGGGAGCTCGTACTGGAAAAACGAGGTGCCTTCGGAACCTACAACGTGGCCCGGCTGGGAGAGTTGATTCGCCGTCTTCCGGAGGAGAAGCGAAAATCCTTCGAGACCGTTCCCCTCCTGCTTCACCTGAATGCCAAGGGCCTGCCCGGTTATGTGGACCACCCTCGGATCCCGCACGGCATCTATCGTTTCTCTGACTCCGGCTTCTGGAAGATGGGCAGGAGACGCCTGGGGATCGAAGAGGCGACGATACAGAGCTTTCTCCTGAAAAGGTACTATGTTCGTGGTATCTACCTCGTAGGCAGCTCGGGGACCCAGGCGCAGACAGAGATCTCCGACCTCAACTACTGGGTGGTCATCGACCGCGAATCCGTCGACGAGGAGCAACGTGAACTCCTCTCGCAGAAGCTCGACGGGATCAAGGAGTGGGCCCGGGAAGACCATGGCCAAGCCTTGACCTTTTTGGTCCTGGATCTCGACCAGGTGCGGCAGAACGATTTTTCGGCCTGGACGGAACCATTCGTTGCGCTTCCACAGGGGAGCCTGATGAAAGAGGAGTTCTACCGCACCTTCATCCTGATCGCCGGACACATCCCGTTCTGGGCGGTTCTCCCGGACGGCCTGAACGAGGAGGAGTACGACCGCTGGACAAAAGAGGTCGGGCGACTGTCGGGCTTGGATTTTGTGGCAGAGGACTATGTGGATCTGGGCCCTGTCACCTCCATCAACCGCAAGGAATGTCCCGGCGCCATCCTTTCGGAGATTTCCAGGTTTCGGCAGGACCCGGTCAGGTCGTTGATCAAGGCATCGCTTCTCGCCCACCACTGTTTCTTCCGGGAGGAGCAGGGCCTGCTCTGCGAGAACATCAAACTGGCATTCAGCAAGCCGAAATCGGGCGGCGAATCACCGGATCCGTCCGTGTTCGGATTTGAGAGGGCGGTCCGGTTCTATGAAACCATCGACGATCCGGACGGATTCGATCTGATCAAGCGATGTGTCTATCTCCGCCTGTCCGGCTATCCGGGCCCCTGTCCCCCGAAGGAAACCGACCCGAATCGGGACGTCCTGAATCGATTCCGCCGGCAGTGGGCCTGGTCATCGGACCAGGGGGACCAAATCGAATCCTATGGGGACTGGACCGAACCGGAGAGGCTGGGCATGGAGGATCGTATCCTTCACAAACTCTGGTTTCTCTTCCACCTGATGGCCAAGGCCGGAGAGGAGCAGCAGGAGGGAGGGAAGACCGGGCCCAGTGACCTGGATCCGTTGCGAAACAGAGCGGAAGAACGCCTTGCGAGCAAGCCGGGCCAGATCCCTTACGCCTCGGCCTATCTGCGTGCAAGACGAGATTCCCTCTCTTTGCGCGTGGAAGCCCGTAAGGACCCGGCCGGTGGCGATCGCTGGGCCGTCTACGACCAGTGGCGCCCCGGTTCCCGCGAGGACAAACCCTCTCTTTTTTCGGACCCCCAGTTGCTCCGGGTCCTGGCTTGGATCGTTATGAACGGGCTGTACAGCCCCGAGCGTTCCTCGGTCGTGTTGCGGAATGTCCAGAGCGCGATCGTCGCAAGACGTGCCGAGGCATTCCTCAAAGACCTGCAACGGTTCTTCCCCACGAAGGCATCCGCCGAGGATCTTCGCGCAGATCCCGCTTGGGTGAAGCTCCTCGTGGTCCTGGACATCGGTCTCGGCCCCCAGCAGCGCGGCCTCAGCTCCGTAGATTTCCTGATCCGGAACACGTGGGGGGAGATGTTCTATCTTCCGCTGGATCTTGGCCACCTTGAAAACAAACCGCTCAGATGCTATGAAGTAGCCAGTCGGGTGCGGCAATATCAGGGGCAGGCCCCGGCAGGGGGATTCGAGTACCAGATTTACCATTCCCGCTCGATCGAGGACGCTCAAACCGCCAAGAACATCGAAGACTGCATCGGGTCCTTCCGTAACGACAACCCCGGGAAAACCGTCATATGAGTGTGATCTCCTTTCTTGTGGTCGATGACAACTCGGTGGCCCTCCGCGAACTCGCCGATTCGCTCCGATACCTTGGGCACCAGGAAATCCAGGAGGCCCGTAACGGGAGCGAAGCCTGGACCGTCCTGAAAATCAGAAACTACGACTGTGTGATCTCCGCGTGGAACATGCCCGAGATGTCCGGGCTGGCGTTGCTGAAGATCGTCCGGAACGACGACCGATACATCAACTTGCCCTTCTTCCTGACCGACTCCACCTATACCCAGGCAAAGGTCATCGATGCCGGCCGCGCCGGCGTCACCGGCCTGATCGTGAAGCCCTTCCAGGTGGAAACCCTGAAGGACAAGATCGCGACCATGTCGAAGATCATGGAGATATGCGTTCCCGAGGAGGTACGACTTCCCTTCCTGGAGGGAATGAAGCTGCTCGAGGACGAGAAATATGAGGAAGCGCTCGATCTCTTCGAGAAGATGCTCGCCCGGGGAGAAAACCCGGAGATCTATTACAATATCGGATACATAAAGACCGTGAAGGGAGACTACGCCGCGGCCATAGAGGCCTTCCGCAGGGCGACCAAACTCGACCGGTACTTTGCCAAGGCCTACGAAGCCATGGGACGCGCCTACAAGGCCCTGGGACGAGACGATGAGTCGGCGGAGAGCCTGAAGAAGGCTGCGGACATCTACATGGGCAACGAGCAAGAGGAACAAGCGGAAGGGATTCTGAACGAAATCCTGGAGCAGAACCCGGACACGATCAATGTTTACAATACGCTGGGTGTTCTGTACCGGAAACGAGGGGATTATCAGGCAGCCCTGGAACAGTATGAAAAGGCCCTCAAGATCCATCCGGACCAGCCAAAGTTGTACTACAACGTCGGCCGCCTTCACGTGGATCTGAAGGACATACAGCAGGCAAAGCTCAATTTCGAGAAGGCCCTCGCCCTGGAGCCGGATTTCAAAGAGGCCCGGGAGGCGATGGATGCCATCGAACTCGGAAAAATCTAGGGCGAGAACTTCACGACAAGAAACTGACAGCCCTCTCTCGTCGTGAATGGCCCGTGTTTGTTGCCCGCCGGCGTGTAAAAATAGGAGCCTTCCGGACACTCCTTCCCCTCGATGATCGCATCCCCCTTGAACACGAACGAGAGCTCGTTGAGGAATTTCCGATGATAACACAACCCGTCTCTTCCGCCAGTTGTCTTCGTCTCGAACCGGCTGATTTCGGGGCGTCTGAATTCGAGTGGAACGACTGGAGGTGGCAGTATGCACATCGCATTCGCCGGCCCGTAGACCTGGAGAGGATTCCATGGCTCAGGAAGGAAGAGATCGGCCGCATGAGCCGGGTCGCCCGTCGTTATCCGTTTGCCGTCACGCCCTACTTCCTTTCCCTGGTCCGATGGGAGGACCCGGAGGACCCCCTTCGGATCCAGTCCCTTCCGAGCCCGGCGGAAACCCATGCGCCCGATGCGGGTTCCCTGGACCCCCTCGCCGAAGCTGAGTACACCAAGGCCCCTGGCCTGATTCATCGGTACCCGGACAGGGTGGTCGTCCTGGCAACCCATCGCTGTGCCGTGTTCTGCAGGCATTGCTTTCGAAAGCGCCTCTGGAAGGAAAGGCCCGTACGAAATGACGCGCTGCGATGGAAGGAGGTGATCGACTACCTGGAGGGCCACGCGGAAATCCGGGACGTTCTGCTCTCCGGGGGTGACCCATTGACCTTGACGGACGGGCAGTTGGACGAGATGCTCGGGAGGATACGCCGCGTTCGACACGTGGAGATCATCCGCATCGGAAGCAGGGTGCCGGTCGCCATGCCGCAACGCGTTACTCCCGGTCTCTGCCGGATACTGGAAAGGCACGGGCCCCTGTGGCTCGTCACCCAGTTCAATCACCCTCAGGAGATCACACCGGAAGCGGCCCGGGCCTGCGAAAGGCTCCTCCGGTGCGGCGTGCCGGTCAACAACCAGACGGTCCTGCTGCGGGGTGTGAACGATCAGGCGGACACGATCAAGTCCCTCTGCCAGGGGTTGCTGCGTCTCCGCGTCCGGCCCTACTATTTGCACCAGTGCGATCCGGTGGCCGGTGCGGAGCACTTCCGAACGCCCCTCTGCAAGGGAATCGAAATCATCGCCGGCCGTCAGGGGGCCACCTCGGGCCTGGCCGTGCCGAGGTTCATGGTCGATCTTCCGGGGAAAGGGGGAAAGGTCCCTCTCCAACCCGACTCCATCCTGTCCAGGGAGGGAAATCGCGTACTTCTCCGCAACTACGCGGGCGAGGTCTTCGCCTATGAGGACCCCGGACGTGCGGGCATGGAGCCCCACGGGTAAACCCGTGGCCCCATCAAAACGCCTGGGGCGACATCACGGCGATCTCATGAAACAGGATTTTGCAACACCCCCTCGCCCTTCTGCATCTACCCTAATGCGGCTTGCGCCGCAAGGCGAAAGTCGAAAGGGTCAAGGTGAAAGAAGAAAGGGGTCAGGGGTCAGTCCCCGCCTCCAGCGCCCGAATTCGAGGATGAGGACGAGGACGAGCGATAGTCCTGGTGGGGAGGCGCGGCCCTTTCCCCTTTGACCTTTTACCTTTCACCTTGTTTGATTTGCCGATACGGAGGTTCTCCCAACATCTACGCAAGAAACGTGGATGTTGGAATGGAAGGGCCAAAAAAAACGCTTGTTTCAAGAATACGATCCTGTTAGAGTTTGCGTATCCTTGACGCGAGTTTCACCAGGAAGGTTGCGGGTCCTCAGACAAAAAGGCTATCTGCAAGGGACAATCAATATACAGTAAACTCAAGCAAGAAGGAGAAGAATCATGCCGGAAAGCACCTACAAGATCATCGAACTCGTAGGAACGAGCAAGAAATCCTGGGAAGACGCAGCGAAGACCGCCGTGGAGACGGCATCAAAGAGCCTGAAGGACCTCCGGGTCGCCGAAATCTCAGAACTCGACATGAAGCTCGAGAAGGGCAAGGTCGCCGCCTACCGGGCGCGGGTCAAGGTATCGTTCAAGTACATCGGCAAGGAGTAGGTAGGCTGGGGTAAAGTCTTCGCCCCTCGTGTGGATTCATCGGGGCACCCTTTGCACGAACAGGCGTCATCTATGATGGCGCCTGTTTTCGTATGTGCGCATCAAGCCGCTGCGGCCGGCACCAGGATATCGGAAGGATCCAGGGAGAGGCTCTCCACGATCCCATCGAGCGCCTCGACAATTCGAGGGTCCAACTGGGTGCCGGATACCTTTCGAATCTCCTCGACCGCTTCCATGAAGGTGATCTTCTCGCGATAGGGGCGATCGCTGATCAGAGCATCCAACATGTCGGTCACCGCGAGGATGCGAGCACCCAGAGGAATCTGTTCGCCCACAAGCCCGCTCGGATAGCCCTTTCCGTTGTAATGCTCATGGTGGTGGCGGATGATCTTCAGGATCCCCTTGAGGTCCGGGATTCTGGACAGGATGCTGACAGAGACCTCGGGGTGCTTCCGGATCTGCTTCCATTCTTCCTCGGTCAGCTTGCCCTCTTTGTGCAGGATCTCGTCACGAATGCCGATCTTCCCGATGTCATGAAGGATACCGGCAAGGCGAATGGCTTCAATTTCTCGCTCGTGGAGCCCCAATTCCCGGGCAATCTGTACGGAATAGTGGCTCACACGTTGAGAATGCCCCCGCGTGTAGGCATCCTTTGCTTCCAGGGCCATGGCGAGGGTGGAAACGGCGTTGAGAAGCTTCTCCTTCAGGTTCTCATGGAGCCGGACGTTCTCCACCGACACGGCCACCTGGCTGGCAAAAATATACAGTAGCTTCACTTCATGTGCGTCGAATCTTCCCCCTGAGCGACGCTTGTCCGCGTTCAGAACGCCGATCATCTCATTCCGGAGAAAAAGGGGCACCGAAATGGCGGCCGAGACGACACGACCTCCGTCCGCCCCCTGACTGTCATCCGGACCATCGAGACTGCCCGGAAGGAGGCATCCCCCTTCTCCGTTCAGCGCCACATCTCTGTCGTCCCCTTCTGCCTTGGAGGCTTCGCTCCCGGGCGTGTCTGTCCTCAGGGTGCTCAGGTTGTATACCCGGAACCGATTCGTCGATGGATCCGAAAGGAGGATGGAACACTCGTCCAGTTGAAAGGCACGGATCGTCGTATCGAGGATCCCATGCAGCCTCATTTCCGGACCCTTTTCGACAAGGATGGCCCGGCACGCCTCCAGGAGCTTGTCCAACTCGTGGACGTATCGTTCCGTGTGGTGCAGGTGCGCCTGCTGTTGAAAGACGTCCTCCTTCATCCTTTCGAGATGAATCTGGCTTCGCATGATATAGGCCACGGACAAGCAGGCCAGGACCCAGAAGGCCAGCAGGAGGAACCGCACGGGCACGCCCAACTGCGAGGGGAGACGGGAATCGATGACGGATGAATCGGACAAGAGGACAAACCCTGCCACGAACCCGGTCAGGACCAGGATGAGCACGTTGGCCAGCGTGGAGATCTGGACCGTTCTGGAGCGAAGGTACTGATACTGTTGCTGTCTGCCCTTTGACGAGGCATCGTCGCCGGAATCGGAGGCCGGTGACTTCTCACACGGCAGGTGTCTGGCTGCGGACTCTATCGATGACATACGATTCTGCGCCGAGTGTCGGGTTGGATGCATTGTGATAACGGTTGACGAGGAGTGACAAAATGCAAATTCAGTGCCGCGGGCAGAGGAAGTCGGTCTTCGATCGAAGTGCCCAATTCCGATCGGTTTTTCTACCACACGTCGCCCTTCCCACTTCCGGGGGAGGGGCCTCCTCCGGGGAATAGGATATGAAATAATTGTTGACTATGAACTTTTTTCAGGTTCTTCGGGCTCGTCCCGCCGGTCCCTCTCTCGGTTGCTTTTGACAGGATCCCGAGCTATGCTGAAATCGGATTGTGTTGCGGAGTTCGACCCATGCGGTGAGGAACGGGGGGAGATCGGTAGCTGTCCCCGATCTCGCGATACCAGGAAGGAGGCAGGGGATGACAAAGGTAGCGATCATCGGTTGCGGATCCTATATGGACCAGGGCTATGGCTGTCCTGGAGAGTGGAGATGCTTGAAGGCAGCCTCGTTGGGAGAAGGCAAGTTCGAGGGACCCTCTCAGGTCGTCGCCTTCGTCAAGTGCGAGTGCCCCGGCAGGCCCGTGCTCCCCAATATGGGGATGAACATGAAGATGTCCGAGATCAATCCGGACAAGATCTACCTGAGCTCGTGCATGGTCAACGCAAAACCGGAATGCCCCTACCAGAAGGTCGAAGACCTCCGGGGCATGCTCGAGGACAAGTTCGGGATCGAGGTGGTTGAAGGCACCCACGACTATCATTGAGTCCCGAGCCTATTCCAACAGAACTGCCGAGCCCGCCCCAAAAATCGACCGCACGCCCAGGCCGTCGCGCAGCGAACCGAAGCCGCGAGGGAAGTCTAGGTCGAGCCATGAACGTGTCCGTGCGGGTCCTTCTCTTCTCGTTGCTTGTCCTCGCC
>JAUWSZ010000122.1 GCA_030609865.1 bacterium
AGAAGACCGACGACCTCACCGAGCAGGAAATCACCTTGATTCGAACCGTCCTCGACGCCAAGTACAAGATCGAGGGGGATCTTCGTCGAGAGATCGCCATGAACATCAAAAGACTGACGGACCTGAACTCGTATCGTGGGCTGCGCCACAAGAAAGGCTTGCCGGTCCGCGGTCAGAGGACCCATACCAACTCCAGAACACGTAAAGGCCCCCGCAGAGCGGTCATGGGAAAGAAAAAAGTGAAATAGCACCAACGAAATGAGGTAGGATTGTGGCAAAGGCCAAAAAAGGGACCAAAAAGAAGAAGATCAAGAAGCACGTAACGCACGGGATCGCCCATATCCAATCGACGTTCAACAATACGCTGATCACGATCACGGATATGAGTGGAAACACCATATGTTGGTCCAGTTCCGGGACGATGAAGTTCAAGGGCTCTCGTAAGGGCACGCCCTTCGCAGCGCAGATGGCCGCCCAGGACGCCGCAGAAAAGGCGATGGATCAGGGCATGAAGACCATCCAGGTCCATGTCAACGGCCCGGGGTCGGGTCGTGAGTCCGCCTTGCGGGCCCTTCAGAGTGCCGGATTTCAAGTCACCCTGATCAAGGACGTTACCCCTATACCTCATAACGGATGTCGGCCTCCGAAGCGAAGAAGGGTCTAGTCGAGGCCGCGGTGTTAACCAATAGGAGGGAGATCTTTTGGCGCGTTATACCGAAGCCGTCTGCCGGTACTGCAGACGGGACAACACCAAGCTGTTCTTAAAGGGTGAGCGCTGCTACACCGACAAGTGTGCCATCGAGAGACGGGGCTATCCGCCCGGGCAGCATGGGCACCTTCGGAGGAAATTCTCTGACTACGGGACCCAACTCCGGGAGAAGCAAAAGGTCAAGAGGATTTACGGTGTCCTTGAAAAGCAGTTTCGAATCTACTTCCAGACAGCGTTTCGAAAGAAGGGCATTACGGGCGAAAACTTGCTCTTCCTTCTGGAATGCCGCCTGGACAACGTAGTCTATCGTTTAGGTCTGGCAAGCTCGCGGGCGGAAGCCCGGCAACTCGTCCGACATCGCCATTTCCAGGTAAACGGAAGGCTCGTGAACATTCCGTCTTACCAGGTGCGACCTGGCGATCGTATCGAAGTGCGGGGAAAAAGCCAAAAAATCCAACGTATCGCAGAGGCCCTGGAAGCAGTCGACAGGAGAAGCGTTCCGAGTTGGCTCGAGTTGGACAAGGACCATTTTCTGGGTCACGCAAAGTCTTCCCCCACCCGAGAAGATATTTCCATGAATATTGACGAAGACTTGATCGTGGCCTTTTACACCCGATAGTGTCCAGCAATCGGCCCAAGAAGGCGGCTGTGCCGCCCTCTCCTCAGATTACGATTGAACGGGGTTATTAGATATGAAGAAAAATTGGCGAGACCTGATCATGCCAAAAGGATTGGAAGAAGTTTCCGACAACACCTCCACGTACGGGAAGTTCGTTTGCGAGCCCCTGGAACGAGGCTATGGCAGTACCCTGGGCAACGCCCTGCGACGCGTGATTCTGTCCTCCCTCCAGGGAGCCGCCATCACAGCCATAAAGATCGAGGGTGTCCTCCATGAGTTTTCCACGGTCCCGGGCGTGAAGGAGGACGTCACGGACATTGTATTGAACATGAAAGAGGTCCGGTTGAAGATCGATGGTGAAGGACAGAAGACCCTCACCCTGAAGAAGGATGGCCCCTGCGAGATAACGGCGGCCGACATCGAGGCGGATGATTCCGTGACGATCATGAATCCGGATCATTCCCTGGCGACCCTGAACAAGGACGGAAAAATCTACATAGAGATGACCGCAAGCAACGGCCGGGGCTACCGGCCCGCCGAGCGGAGCCCCGATGAGGACCTGCCGATTGGGACGATCGTGATGGACGCGGTCTTCTCTCCCATCAAGAAGGTCAACTACAAGGTGTCCCAGGCCCGGGTCGGGCAGAGAACGGACTACGACAAGCTTACGGTGGAGATCTGGACGGACGGAGGCGTGGCGCCGAGGGATGCCCTGGGCTACGCGGCAAAGATCCTGAAGGAGCAGCTGACCACCTTCATCCACTTCGAAGAGGAAGAGGAAGCTCGCCGTATCGTGGGGATGGACGCGCACCCGGTCATGAACGAGAACCTGTACAAGACCGTCGAGGAACTCGAGCTGTCGGTCCGGTCCGCCAACTGTCTGAAGAACGCAAGCATCAAGACCATCTATGAACTCGTTCAGAAGACCGAGGCCGAGATGCTCAAGACGAAGAATTTCGGCCTGAAATCGCTGAACGAGATCAAGGAGATACTCACCGGGATGGGCCTTCGCCTGGGCATGAAGCTCGACGGTGTGCCCCCCCCACCGGAAACCGCGGCGAACCCGGAAGCAACAACGACAGCGTGAGTCCGCTTCCCGGCGCCCGAAGAACATCCACAGCGAATAAGAAAAAGGCGAGTTGAGCCATGCGACACCGAAAGTCAGGCAGAAAGCTGAATCGCACCCCGAGCCATCGAAAAGCTCTTTTTCGCAACCAGCTCCAGCAGTTGATCGAGCACGAGCGCATCTGCACCACAGAGGCCAAGGCAAAAGAGCTCCGAAGGTTCGCGGACAAGATCATCACCCTGGCCAAACGGGACGACCTCCATTCCCGAAGACTCGCCTTCGCCTTCCTGCGCAACAAGAAGGCCACGAAGAAACTGTTCGAGGACCTCGCCAAGAGATTCGACGACAGGACCTGCGGCTACACCCAGATATATAAGTACAAGCACCGCAAAGGCGATGGAGCCCCCCTGTCCTTGATCGAATTCGTGAAGCAGGAGGAGAAGTAGACCCCCCGCAGTCATTCCCGTCCCCGCCTGGGGCAGACTCCTAGGGGATTCCCTTGCCCGCGCCCTCACTCTCACTGCATGTTGTCCTTCATAACGAATCCCGCACGGCCCTTGTTGACAGGACCGCTCAATCCCGCTATTTTTCCACCTGGTTTGCCGAGCCATACCACAAATCTCGGACATTGCGAGGTCGACAATTTGATGAATAAGAACACCCAGCAACGGCGCCACTACCTGATTGCCTACCGTTTTCAGCTTCGATTCGCCCTTCAGATCCTACTCCTCCTGATCTTCACCTCCATGGTGATCGGCTGGACCGTGTACTACTCGATCTGGAACGCCTCTGAGGGACAGCTCCAGCGACTGCTGGGGGGAGAACGGATCGACCAAGCCGATGCCCTCCGGTTCCGAGAGGCGATTCGGACAGAACTCGGGGAAAAGGTCCTCTTTCGACTCTTCCTTCTGATCTTTATCGCCTTTGTCTTCACCGTCTTCGCGACCCACCGGATGGTCGGCCCGATTCGACACATGGAGAAGAACCTTCAGGCCTGTCTGCGGGGGGAGCCTGCGCAGCCGGTCCGCTTGCGGAAAACGGACGAATTCCAGGACCTCGCAAAGCTCATCAACCAGGTTCTGCTGGAAAAGCAGGGTTCAGGGGTCAGGGATCAGGGGTCAGGGCAAAACGCATCCTGAGGCGCGAAAAGGTGCCAGAAAAGGTGTCAGGAACCTTTTCCTACCGACTCCTCGCTGGAGTGACGGGCGACCTCCCCCGGGTCGTACTCCATGGACCAGACCTCGATCATCCCGCAGACCTCGCAGATATCCAGCCGGTACATCCACCCTCGCTTCTGCGAGGCAAGCAGGACCCCAAAACTGTCGACGAATCGCTTTCCCTCCTGAATCTCCTCCTCGGAGCGCCCCTCGATCTCATCCTCCACCCTGTAGTGGTCGCAGTACAGCTCTTCCAGATAGTGGACAATTTCCAGATCCTCTGCCTCCATGACCGCGTACACGGAAGAATGCCTGGGGTGATCGAAAAAGGAATACCGATCCCGCTCCCACACGCGCATCCGCTCAGAGTCGATCCGCTGCATGAGCCTCTCCTCCGCCGTCTCATCCCACGCAGAAACCGGCTCGTCAGGGCGCTTCAGGTAGTACTCTCCACCGAGTTCCTCCATCGTCCATGCGATGAAATCACGCAACTCTTCCCGCAGCATTTCGACAATCCCTTCCCGCTCTTCTTTTTCCAATTCTCGACTCCCCCTTTAGTCGGCAAGGATCTCCCGGATGAACGGGTTCTCTCGCTTTTCCGCATCGAGCAGGTTCGTGGGCACGCCGCCGTAGTCATGGCCCGGCCAGATCCGGGTACTGCCCGGGAGACCGAGCACCCTCTCACGCAACGAGGCGCTCAGTTCCTCCCAGGAGGCCCCGGGCAGGTCCGTCCTTCCCACACTCCCCACAAACAACGTGTCCCCCGAAAATAAATGACCCTCGACCAACAGGCAAATCCCCCCGGGGGAATGCCCGGGTGTGTGCAGGACCCGGACGACGCACGGACCGATCTCCAACCCGTCTCCCTCCTCCACCAGAACGTCAGGCCTGGGAGCAGGCTTGCCGCCCATCAGCCGAACCAGCACCCGGTGGCTCAGCCTGCCCAGGGTCTTCGCCTCCTTGCGATGGATCACAACGGATGCACCGGTATCTAACCTGACCCTGGCCACCGCACCCACGTGATCAGGGTGCGCATGGGTGCACACGATCCAGCGAACCCGTGCATCACGCTCTCTGACCCGACCGAGGATCTTGCCAGGCTCGGCCCCCGGGTCCACCAGCATGGCTTCTCTCGTCGTGGGTTCGGTAACCAGATAGGAGAAGACCCCGAAACGGCCTACCAGCATCTGATCGATCGCGAGATCCATCGCCTACGAGCCCCTTTTGCTCGGAGATCCGAAAAACGCCCAAAATACATGGAAAATGTATTTTTTTCTTGACATTCGGAAACACTATAAAATAGATTATAAAGATATAATTCTGATCGGCAGGTTTGGTATAATAAAGTTACTCGTTTTAGCAGGGGGGGCCCTATGACTCATCACGTTCAAAAGGCAGGTATATTCTCTCGGGAGATCACGGAGAAAACCGTCCAGAAGTGGCGAATGGTCCAGTTCGCAGCCATCCTGCCCCTCCTTCTTTCCGTTGTTCTCCTGCTTCGCTTCAAAGGCTCGATCCTGGGCACAATTGTCTTCTTCCTGATCCTGATCGTCGGAATCCTGCTGCCCCAGATCTACCGGGACCTGATCCAGTCCCACCTCATCCTCCGCGAAGAGATCGAGGCGATCAAAGGAAAAGAGGCGCCCAAGGACTCCTAGGCCCTGCCCGTCCGCATCAGAGAGGGAACACCCCGCAGGCCGCAGCCAACCTCCTATCGAGGGGGGTACTAGCCATGTCCCTGTCTTCCCAGCCGTTCCGTTACTCCATGTTCCGGAAGCCTGTGACGGAAGAAGACTTCCTGCGCCTGAGGAACGTTCAGGTCGGGGCACTGTTACCCCTCCTCCTTTGCTTTGTCTTCTTCCTGATGACCGCCAACATCTATCTCCTGTTTCTTCTGCTCTTCCTCCTGATCATCGGCGTGCTACTTCCCTGGATCCTCAGAGAAATCCTGAACTCACACCTCGTGCTCCAGCAGCAGATCCAAGACCTGACGGATCGAGAGAATACTGAGCAAACGTCCGAGGACCCCTAGGAGGCTGTTGAAAAAGTCCCATCTGCGGCGTTCGGCTTCATCCTTCGTCATTCAACGTACAGGAAGTACGCCTCATCGTTACATGGACCCCCGCCTTCGCGGGGGCATGCTTTGCCTGCCTTGCATCTGGAACTTTTTGAACAGCCTCCAAGCCACTTTTTCAACGGGCTGCTAGGAGGCTGTCCGAGAATATCCTTCTACTGCGATTCCGACTGCATTCCAAGGCGCATTCGAAATCTCGTAACGAAGCTATTCTCGGACAGCCTCCCAACAGCGATGTGGGGCTGACGGCCGGGAGACGACAAAAATAATGCCGGGGCTGGCCATCGGTCTGCCCCGGCATTATTCGTGCGAGATGAAGAACAAGAATCCCCTTTGCCTCAGTTTCCCTTGAGCATCTTCTCACATTCAGGGCAGATCGGCTCGTCCTCCGGGTACTCCATACAGTCCACGCAAAGCACCTTTCCACACGCTTCGCATGCCATCACGTGATTCGGACAGAAAAGCTCGTGGCAAAAGGGGCAATCAACCGCATCGTCGAGCAACATCTCGGTTTCACATATCTTGCATTTAATACTCATGCTCCGAACCCCGAAAGCCGGCCCGTCCCCGAGCCTGGCTCCTCGTATCTGTTTTGTCGCCTGGGCCCTCCCAGAAAAACCCTGTCTCTTTTCCCGCTACCTGTCTCTATTTATCACGTTTTTCGGCAAAAAGGAAGATCATGGGGAAACAAAAAAAATTTAAGAGTGTCGGCCCATTGCAGGAAAAAAATGAACAAGAATCTTTCCTTCGGGTTCTCTCTTGGAACAGACGATCGAGTTGCGCTACAATAGGAGGCATTCGGGGAGAAAAGCCACTCACCCGCTTGAGAAGGGAGCAGCGTGGACCTCCTGATACACATCATCGACGACGACGAACTCGTCTCCAGCACCCTCGAGCGCCTGATCACCAGGAAGGGCCACCGGGCGCTCGTGTCCCATACCGCAGAAGAGGCCCTCCATAGGATGACAGAGGTCGTTCCTGACCTCATCCTCCTCGACCTGAGCCTTCCGGACATCGACGGCATCGAGGTCATGAAGCGCTTCCAGACCATGAACCTCCCGACCCCGATCATCATGGTCTCCGGATACGGCACGGTGGAGACCGCTGTAGAGGCCCTGAAACTCGGGGCGTGGGACTTTCTGACCAAGCCCCTGAACCTCACGAATGTGGACACCACGATCGAGAACATCCTGACCCAAGTCCGCCTCCAGAAAGAGGTTCGGCAGATCCGGAGCGACCAGGAGAGCCACTTCTTCTCCCAACACATCACCGGCCAGAGCCCTGCCACCCGGGAATGCTACGCCCTGGCCCGGAGCGCTGCGGAGAACGAACGCCTGAATG
>JAUWSZ010000008.1 GCA_030609865.1 bacterium
ACTTCTCGTCCGCCTTCACCTTCTTGTATTTCTTGTAGGTGAACATGCATTTCTCGTGCAGGAGCGCCGCGCTCTCGTCTACCGCCGTAGTGATCCCCCTGTGGGGCGCGCTCTTGACCTTCTCCGGGTCTTCATAGGCCTCCTTGGAGATCTGTTTCATCACGGCCGCCCATTCGTCGATGTCTTCCTTGGAATGGGAGTCGGTCGGCTCCGGGGTGAAGGGCTCGGGGATCACGTGGGGATGATGGCTCAGCCAGTAGGCCTGGATCCCGAAGTCGGTCATGCGGCGTTCCACGTCCTCGGAAGTGACCCCGGTGTCTGCCGCGAGCTTCTCCCAGCTGTACCGGATCTGGTCGAGCCGCCTCTTGCCCTCCCCGTAAGATTCCGTAATCCCCGGGATTGCGAGCAAGAGCTTCTCGAGATAGTTGTTGTTCAGGACCGCGATCTCGGCAACCTCGTTCAGGCCCTTGGCGCCGAGGCTCATGACCCAGGCGTAAACCCTCAAGATCACTTGTGCGTTCCCGTAGAAATCCCTGACCTTTCCGATGCTCTCCGGCCGGTCGTAGTCCAGCGTATAGCGTTTTCCGTCTTTTTTCAGGATCGGCACAGGAAGGAACTTGGCAAGTTGTTCCTTCACGGCAAGGGCGCCGCAGCCGGGGCCCATGCCGCCGTGGGGCGAGGAGAAGGTCTTGTGAAGGTTGAAGTGGCACATGTCGAAACCCGCATCCGCGGCCCGGGCCTTTCCGAGAACGCCGTTGGCATTGGCCTGATCCGTGAAGCAAAGCCCGCCCACGTCGTGAACGAGCTTGACGAACTCCTCGATCCTGGGGTTGTACAGGCCGATGTCCTCAGGGTTCGTGATGAGGAGTGCCGCCGTTCGCTCCGACAGCGCTGCCTTCAGGGCCTCGATGTCGGGATAGCCCTCCTTGTCCGGCATGAGGGTGATGACCTCGTATCCGACCGTGGCCGGGCACGCCGCGTCCACCGGATGCGAGAAGATCGTGGTGATCACCTGGTCCCTTTTCTGCCCCTCCCCGTTGGCCTGATGGTATGCCCTCACGATCGAGGCTGCCGTGTAGACCGCCTGGCCGCCGCTCGTGGGCTGAAAGGAGATCTCGTCCATGCCGGAGATCTCCCGCAAGAAATCCCGGGTCTTGTAAGTGATCTCGAGGATCCCCTGGGCGGTCGATTCGTCCTGATACGGATGGAGATCCGCCATCCGGGGGAGGCCGCACAGCTCCTCGTTCACCTTCGGACTGTATTTCATCGTGCAGGTACCCACCCCGATGTCGTTGCTCACGTCGTTTCCCATGGTCATCTGCGAGAGGCGCGTAAAGTGCCGCAGCACCTGAGGTTGGGCCATCTCGGGCAGGTCCGGGGGCGTCGTGCGCCGCATGTTCGAGGGAATCAGTCCCTCCGCCTCCCCAACCGCGGCCTTGACCTCGTTTTCCGCCTCGGGAACCAGGATGCCGCGCTGTCCCTTGACAGACTTGTCCATCAGAAGGGGTTCGTCCCAAACCGGGGCGTGATAGTTCCGGAGTTTGATTTCTTCGCTCATGCGATCACCTCCTTCAGGGCCTTGGCGAGCCTCTTGAGGTCCTTTTGGGTGTGGATTTCCGACACGCAGTACAGGGCGCTCTGGCCCAGGTGGGGGAACTCTTCGGACAGGTCCCTGCCCCCAAAGATCTTGCGTTTCAAAAGGGCTGCGTTGATCCGGCTTACGGTCTTGCCCGTGTCATCGAAGTTGACGACGAACTCGTTGAAATGGGCCGATGGGAAGGGCATCTTCACGCCCGGAATCTCGGCGACAAGCTTCCTGGCATAGTGACTTTTCTGGAGGATGGTCTCGCCGATGTCCTTCATGCCCTGGGGGCCCATCAGGGCCAGGTAGACCGCGTTTGCCGTGCTCCACAGAACCGTGGACGTGCCGGTGTATTCCTTGGCGTTCTCCCGGGCCGCGTACGAGAGCCTTTCCGCCCAGGCAAACAGGTTGAATCCGAAGCCTTCACCCTCCTCGAGATCCGCGATCGACGCCATCAGGGCGGGCAATTCCGCGATGTGCTCCTCCACGTCCCTGACCGCCACGAAGCCGCAGGCGCCGCCGCCATAGTTCATGTGCACGCCCAGGGGTTGCGTGTCCCCGGAGACGATGTCCGCGCCGTAGTCCCCCGGGGGGGCCAGTACGCCAAGGGACATGGGATTCACCCCTACGGCGAAGAGCGACCCGTTTGCATGGGCCAGGTCTGCAACCTCCTTGCCCTGGGTTTCGATCATGCCGAGGTAGGAGGGGTTTTCGAGGTAGACGCCGGCCGTATTCGCTGTCAGCTTGGCCTTTACATCGCTCAAATCAATCAGCCCTGTATCCGGGTGGCAGGAGACCCGGTGGATGGCCTTGACTTCCGAGTTCCTGCAGTAGTTCTCGATCACCTTCATCCGGAGAGGGCTTACGGTTTCCGGTACGAGGACTTCCGGCCTGCCCGTGATCCTGGCACACATCCGAAGGGCCGTGCCCCCTGAGGAGGAACCGTCGTACATCGGGTGTCCGGCCACCTCCATGCCGACCAGGTCTGTCAGCATGCTCACGTACTCGAACATGACCTGGAACCTGCCCATGTCCGAGTAGTTGCTTCCGTAGTAGGCGGTCAGGAATTCCCCACGGTTGATGACGGTGTCGACCACAGACGGAACGTGGTGCTGGTAGCACCCGGCACCGAGGAAATTCAGGTTCTCTTCACACGACTTGTTCTTCCCCAGGATTCCGCTCACGTGCCTCTTGAGCTCGAGCTCCGAGAGGAAGGGCTTCGGGAGCTTGAGGGGTCGCTTGAAGCGAAGCTTCTTAGGTATCCCCACGTAGAGTTCTTCCACGTCCTTCACCCCTGTCTCCTCCAGCATCTCCGACCGTGTCTTGGGGACGGAATTCGGGATGTAAGGGTAGACAATCGGCCTCTTTCTTGCCATCGATCAGCCCTCCAGTCTCGGGTTGGCGTTCTTACGGGTCGGCCAGGAAACGAGCGTAAAGAAAGCAAAAAGGGAAGTCAAAATTCAGTGGGCCTGACCCCTGATGACTACTTCTGCCGACGACTTCCTTGCCGAGCTTTTCTTGTTCGGTCTGCTAGTTTAGCCCACCCCAATAAGTATGTAAAGCAATAAATGAAAAACATATTGAGGATTATATCATATTTTATTTTAGTTATTGACGATATCATCAATATGGGGTATATAGTCAGGGAAGCAAGAAGGCCCATGCGGGCCTTGCGGAAAGGAGCCGAGTCGATGCGCTACCTCCCTCACACACAAGAGGAGATCGCCTCTATGCTGGAGGCCGTGGGCGTGGCGAGCCTGGATGATCTCTACCCCACGGTCCCGGAGGATTGCCGCCGGGAGAGAGACCCTGACCTCCCGGAGCCCCTTACGGAGTGGGAATTGACCGATCTTGCGAATTCCCTCTCCGCAACCGTGGCCGTTCCTCCGGGGACCAAGGTGTTCCTGGGGGCCGGAAGCTACGAGCACTACGTCCCGGCGGCGGTGCCGTACCTGCTCAGCCGATCCGAATTCGTGACATCCTACACCCCCTACCAGCCGGAGATGAGCCAGGGGACCCTCCAGGCGATCTACGAGTACCAGACACTCGTCGCCAGGCTTCTCGGAATGGAGGTGGCCAACGCATCGCTCTCTGACGGGGCATCCGCCCTGGCCGAGGCCCTGCTGATGGCGGTGCGCATAAAGAAACGGAACAAGGTCGCCCTCTCCAGCGTGATTCATCCCCTGTATCGCCGTGTCGTACAGACCTATCTGGAGCCAACCGGCCTTGAGATCGTTGAACTCCCCTACCTGGAGAACGGCAGGACCGACCTTGCGATGCTCGATGGAATCGAGGATCTTGCGGCCGTAGCCGTACAGTCGCCGAATTTCTACGGATGTATCGAGGACCTGCAGGCCATCGGGAAGACGGCGCACGAGTATGAGGCGCTTTTCGTGACTTCGTTCACAGAGGCCCTCGCCTACGGGCTTCTCAAGCCCCCGGGAAGCCAGGGGGCCGACATCGTCTGCGGCGAAGGGCAGAGCCTGGGCATCTCCCGATCCTTCGGCGGGCCGGGACTCGGCATGTTCGCAACCAAGAAGGCGTACATGCGCAGCATTCCCGGTCGGCTGGTAGGGCAGGGAGTAGACGTGGAGGGAAACAGGGGCTTTGTCCTGACCCTGGCGACCCGGGAGCAGCACATCCGCCGGGAGAAGGCCACATCCAACATCTGCACCAATCAGAGTCTCTGCGCCCTGACCGCTGCCATGTACATGGCAGCCCTCGGCGGTACGGGCATGGGTGAACTCGCCCGCCTCAACCGGGACAAGGCCGAGTACCTCAAGGGGGAATTGGTAAGGGCCGGTTTCCGAATTCCCTTTGAAAGTCCCACGTTCAACGAGTTCGTCCTTGAATGCCCGCCCGGCTTTGCGGAGAATTACGAACGCCTGCTCCAGAAGAAGATCGTGGCGGGTCTGCCCCTTGAACCGTATTACCCTGAATTGGCCGACCACTACCTGATATGCGTGACCGAAACGAAGACAAGAGAAGACCTCGACGATCTCGTCAAGGAGATGAAGGCATGAACGAGACACTGGGAACCACCGGCCTGACCCTGCGGGAACCGTTGCTCTGGGAGAGAGGGAAAGAGGGACGATGCGGGTTTTCCCTGCCCCGGCGCGACGTCGATCCCGCCCCTCTGGACGCGGACCTCTTGGCGGATAGCCCGGACCTTCCCGATCTGAGCGAGGTCGACGTGGTGCGCCATTACACACGGCTCTCTCAGTGGAATTTCGGGGTGGATGCCGGCATGTACCCGCTGGGCTCGTGTACGATGAAGTACAACCCCAAGCTCAACGACAGGCTGGCCGGCCTTCCCGGGTTCGCCGAGGCGCACCCCTTGTTGCCTGCCCCTCTGGCGCAGGGTGCACTCCAGCTCATGCACGAGTTGGAGCGCTTCCTGGCAGAGATCACCGGGATGGATGCCGTGACCCTGCAGCCCGCCGCCGGCGCCCAGGGGGAGCTCACCGGCATGCTGTTGATGTACGCCTACCATGAGAAGAAGGGCGTCCCACGATCGAAGATCATCGTACCCGACACCGCACACGGCACGAACCCTGCCAGCGCAGCCCTCTGCGGGTACCGGCCGGTGCCCGTGAAGTCGAATGCGCAGGGCATCCTTCCGGCCGAGGCCGTTGCCGAGGCGATGGACGACGAGACGGCCGGGATCATGGTCACCAACCCGAACACCCTGGGCCTCTTTGAGGAGAACATCCAGGAGATTGCCCGGATCGTCCATGACAAGGGCGGGCTCGTCTACGGCGACGGCGCGAACATGAACGCGGTCATGGGGGTCGTGGACATGGGCAGGATGGGCGTCGACGTGCTCCACCTGAATCTGCACAAGACCTTCTCCACCCCCCACGGAGGAGGCGGCCCGGGTGCGGGCCCGGTCTGTGTGAAGGAACATCTCGTGCCCTTCCTGCCGGTTCCCCGCGTTGTGGAGGAAAAGGGCGGGTATATCCTTTCCGAGGATTTCCCCGATTCGATAGGCAAGCTGCACGCCTTTTACGGGAATTTCGGGGTCCTCGTCAGGGCCTACAGCTACATACGGAGCATGGGGTCCGAAAATCTGAAGAAGGCGAGCCAGCTGGCGGTACTCAACGCCAACTACATCAAGGAGAGGCTGAAGGGGGTGTTTCATCTTCCCTACGACCGTCCCTGCATGCACGAATGCGTCTTTTCTGATAAATTCCAGAAGGAGCGTAAGGTCTCCACCCTGGACATGGTCAAGCGGCTGATGGACTACGGGTTTCATCCTCCCACGGTCTATTTCCCGCTGGTGGTGAACGGCGCGATCATGATCGAGCCCACCGAGACCGAGTCCAAGGACAGCATCGATCTCTTGATCGAGGCCTTTAAGGCGATCGCCGAAGAGGCGGAGAGGGACCCTGGGCTTCTCTGGAACGCGCCCTCTCGCTGCAAGGTGAGAAGGATGGACGAAACCGGCGCGGCGCGTAATCCGTGTCTTTGTGGCTGACCCTCAGGAGGGAGGCGACATGAAACCGGGACAAGGGCAAGAAAAAGGTCGGCCCCTGCGGAAGCCTCCCTGGCTGAAGCGCAGGATCCCCGCCGGGACCTCGTACCGGAGAATCCCGGAGATGCTCAGGAAGGATGGGCTCCATACGGTGTGCGAGGAGGCCCTCTGCCCGAACCAGGGACAGTGTTTCTCCCGAGGCACGGCCACGTTCCTGATCCTGGGGGATCGTTGCACCCGGGATTGCCGGTTCTGTTCGGTTGCCCACGGGCCTTCCGGCCCGCCCGATCCGGAGGAGCCGGCCAGGGTTGCCGATGCCGTGCGGGAAATGGGGCTGCATTATGTGGTCATCACCTCCGTAACCCGCGACGATCTTGCGGACGGGGGCGCAGGCCTGTTTGCCCGGACGATTCGGGAAATCCGGGAGCGAACCCCGGAAACGCTCGTAGAGGTCCTGATCCCGGACTTCCAGGGGGATGAGCACGCACTCCACAAGGTGCTCGAGGCGCGCCCGGACGTGCTCAACCACAATCTGGAGACTGTGCCGCGTCTCTACCCCTCGGTCCGGCCGGAAGCCGTCTACCGGCGTTCCCTCGAGATCCTGGAACGCGTCGAGGCCTACGATTCCACGATTCCCACCAAGTCGGGCCTGATGCTGGGGCTGGGAGAGTCGCCGGAAGAAACCGGCCGGACGCTCAGGGACCTGCGCCAAGCGGGCTGCAGCCTCCTGACCCTGGGGCAGTACCTCCAGCCGACCCGAAGACACCTGCCGGTCCATCGCTTCGTTCATCCCGACGAATTCGAAGAGTGGCGCAAGGTCGCTCTCGATCTGGGCTTTGCAGAGGTTGCCAGCGGTCCGTTCGTGCGAAGCTCCTATCGTGCGGAAGCCTTCTATCAGGGCGTGAGGCCATCGTTCCTTGAATCGTTGTGAAGTCGAGGAGTACGTAGATGACGAAATACTTCATTCTCCTGTCGTCGGGTAAGGACAGGCCCGGGATCGTCGATGACATCTCCACGCTCCTGTTCGACAAGGGGGCAAACATCGAGGACAGCCGGATGGCGGTCATGGGCGGATGTTTCTCCTCCATGACCCTTTTCTCCTGCACCCCGGGCCAGGCAGAGGCGGTCAAGGAAGGGCTGGGGGACTTGAGAGGACTCGGGCTCGAGGCCCACCTTCATCAGGCCGAGGACCCCGCGGGAGGCCCGATGCTGGCGGGACTGCCCCTCAAGTTCGAGATGACGGCCATGGATCACCCCGGAATCGTTCAGCGTGTGGTCCGTATGCTGCGAAAGAACGACGTCAACATCGAATCCCTGGAAACGCAGGTTACAGGCGCACCTCTCTACGGGGCTCCCCTGTTTGACCTGCGGCTCGAGGCAACGGTGCCGGCGGACAAGTCTATAGGAAAGGTCAAAGAGCAGCTTGCCGACCTGGCACGGGAAATGAATCTGGACCTGGTCTTCAAGGTGTGACAAGAGCGGTACATGGAGGGAAGGAACCGTCATGGGAAAGGATGTAGACAAGAAACTCAAGATAGACGAGACCGACATTGACATCATTCGCCACCTCCAGGATGGCAGGAAATCCTTCAAGCGAATTGCCGAGGAGCTGTCGCTGGCAGAGAACACGGTGCGATCGCGGGTTACCAAGCTGATCGAAAGCGGGGTCCTCCAAATCACCGGGAGTGTGGTCCCCGGATCCATCCCGGGCCACAGCGTTGTTTTCATCGGGGTCAAGCTGCAGACCATGGACCTGGTCAAGAAGGGCAGGGAGATCAGCAAGCTGAAGGGGGTGGTGTCGGTGAGCGTCGTGACGGGCCAGTATGATCTGATCCTGGTGGTGTTCCTGAAGGAGGAGTTCAGCCTCCTCGAGTTCTACACGGAGCAGTTGTCCCGCATAAAGGGCATTCGAAGCGTGGAGACCTTCGTCGTGTACAAAGACTACAATTTCAGGGTCCCCTACATCCTCTGAACATAGGCCTTCACTTCTTCCCAGTATTTCTTCACAATCCCTCGTACCATAGGATGTGAGGCGGACCCCAGAGCGCAATCCTCGATCGTGCCGATGGGCATTACATCAACGGTCGTGCCCGTGAGAAAGGCGGCTTCGATCCCCGCGATTTCCCCCTGGTGCAGCCTTTCCTCCCGGATCTCTATCCCGGACTCCTTGCAGATCTGCATCACGTGCTTGCGGGTTACTCCCAGGAGGACCTTTTCAGAGGGAGGGGTGCACAGACTGTTTCCCTTTACGAAGAAGAGATTGGAGCGGACCCCCTCGGTGATGAACCCGTCGCCGTCGACCAACAGCGTTTCATAAGCTCCGGCCTTCTCCATCGCGTCCCTGACCCTGTCACGAAAGGAGCCACTCACCCGTTTGACGTGCGGATCCTTTCTCTCGGCCCGGAGCAGGATCGTGTGAACCCCCCGGCTCAGTCCCTGCGGCCCCGGATCTTCTGTGGCGATGAAATAGGTCAGGAAGACCTCTTCCTCCCCCACGCGTGCGCAAACGAGCTTGGCATTCGTCTCCGGGCACTGATTCCGTTCCACCAACGTCGAGATCTCGTCCAGGATCTCCCTGTCTTCCTTCCGTAAGGCAATCCCTGACGCGTAACCGGAATTCCGCATACGCTCCATGTGTTCTTCAAGAAACAAGGGGACGCCCTCGACCACCTTGACTACCTCGTAGACCGCCGCGTTCTCGATCCGCTCGAAGATATCCGTCTTCTCGGTGGACAGGGTTTCGTGATTCAGGATCAGGAACCGGGATATAGCGTCTCTTCTCATGTTCTCCTCAATACCCGTGCAGTCGTAGAGCCAGTAGCTGAGATCGTATCAGAAACGATGGCAGAAGGGAAGGAATCGAGGGAATTCTTGTGTTATTCATTCAATCGGCTACTTTTTTTGATGAAATAATCAATAATTCATCATGTTTCTGAAGGTGTGGACTATCGCCCCCTCCCTCTGTAAGATCTAACGGGTGCTGCTAAAAGGCCCCCGAAAAACCGTAACACTTGCCGCAATCGTCATGGCCATGGGAGGAGAGACATGAAACTGCTGGAAGGAAAGGTTGCCATCGTAACGGGCGCGGGACGCCCGAAAGGCATGGGCCGGGCGAGCGCCCTGAAGCTTGCCGAGCAAGGCGCAAGCGTTGTCGTCACGGATGTGGCCCGGGAACGCAAGGACCTGGAGATCGAAGGGTTGCTCGGGATCGGCGATGACTTTGCGGCCCTCGAGAGGTTGGCGGCCGAGATCGAGGCGCTCGGCTCCAAGGCACTGGCCATGGCGGTGGACGTGACCGATGCCGGCCAGATCCAGGCCTGCGTCGAGAAAACGTGCGAAACCTTCGGCGGCGTGGATATCATGTTCAACAACGCGGGCACAGCGGTCGGTGTCGGGTCCCTCATGGATATTTCGAGCGAGAACTGGGACCTGAGCTGGCAGATCAACGTGAAGGGGATGGTGGCGTTCTGCAAGGCGGTGATTCCGAGCATGATGGAGCGGGGGGGTGGATCGATCATCAACAACGCTTCCATGGCAGGCCTTGGCGCGGCGGAGGGATACGGGGCCTACACGGTAACCAAGTTTGCGGTCGTTGGGCTGACAAAGGGGGTTGCAGCCGAATTCGGCCGCCACAATATAAGGTGCAATGCCATCTGCCCGGGCATGATCCTCACGGACATGGGAGAAGAGGAGATCAAGTTCATCTCGATGGAGAAGGGGGTCAGCATGGAAGAGGCAAGGCGGTACTTCGGAGAGGTAGCCGCCCTGGGGCGCGCCGGCCAACCCGAGGAGGTGGCGGATGTGGTAGCGTATCTGGCCGGCCCTCGCGCCGGTTTCCTGACAGGGGTCGCGCTGCCCGTGGCGGGCGGAATGGGGCTCGGGATCTAATTGAGTTGCAGCCCTCACCTCAGAAGGAGATTCACCATGGAAAAACCAATAGTGACAGGCGTTCAACACGTTGGTATCGGCGTTCGCGACATCGAAAAAAGCAGGGCATTCTACAAGGATGTCATGGAGTGCAAGATCCCCATGGCGGATTTTGGGGTCACCCACAATGCCATGCCCGACTTTTTCCGGACGTCATCTCACGTGTTCAACGGCTGGATGTACATGCAGGAAAGGGAAAGCATCGTCGTGGAGTGCATCCAGCGGTTCGAGCCTTCCCCACGGGCGATCCACAAGGAGATCCGGTATGGGGACATCGGCGTGAACAAGATGACGGTCGAAGTGGCCGATGTGGAGAAATTCTCAGAGGCCTACAAGGACAGGATCAAGTTCGTCTCCCCACCGAAATCAACGGAACTCCCGGGATGGGGTGACTATTCGTTCGTTTACGGAACCGACCCGGACGGCAACCTGATCGAGTTCATTTCCTCCTCGAAGATAGAGGCGGAAGACGGCGTCGGCATGATTCGGTCCCTGGGGATCGGCGTCACCGATCTCGACCGGTCGATGGCGTTCTACCAGAAGTACGCGGATTTCGACACGGTGGCGGTCGAGCCGCACGAGGCCTTTTCCGGGCTCGTGGGTGAGGTCTCGGGCAGCAAAGACACCCAGGTCCGTTCCTGTCTCCTGGCGAACAGCAACGGATTCCACATGCTCGAGCTCTACGAGGTCTCCAAGCCCCGGGGCAGATCCATTCCGTTTCAGGTCCTCTGGGGCGACTACGGCTACCTGGAGTGTTGCTGCGTCTGTACAGACGTGCTCAACCTGGCCAAGGCCTACATGAAAGATGGACTCGAGCTCATTTCGCACCCCACCCCGATCGACCTCCATGAAGAGGGCCTCCAGGGAACCGCGTGGTTCATTTACGTGAGAGACCCGGATGGCATCCCGGTCGAGGTGGTCGAGTTTCCCGAATAGGGGGAACGCCCGACACACCCAGGAGGCACGTATGATCAGGCGCATCGACCACGTTGCGATCGCGGTTCGCGACCTCGAACGAGCAAAGCACTTCTTCATCGAATGCCTCGGAGGCCGGGAGCTCTTTTGTGCGCCCTTCGCCGACCAGGGCTTCCGCTGGACCACCCTCGAGCTGGGGACCTCCTGCTTCATCGAGCTGATCGATCCCCTCGATGCGGACGGGTTCGTCCACCGGTTCATCGAGAAGAGGGGAGAGGGGCCGCACCACATCACGATCCAGGTGGACGACCTCGAGGCCACGCACAGGATGCTCGAGGAAAAAGGGATCAAGACCTTCGGCTATTCCGAAGCCCTCCCGGGCTGGAAGGAGTTCTACATCCACCCGAAAGAGGCCTTCGGCACCCTGATCCAGTTTGCAGAGTTCAACCCCTTGAACTGGATCAACCCGGGGTACGTCCCGCCGTCGTACCGGGAGTTCGTGCCCGAGCAGAAGGCGGGGCCAGAGGAAGACCCGATCTCGGTCCGGCGGGTTGAGAGAGAGAAGGGACCTGAGATCGAGATCCGGCGAGGGGAACAGTCCTTTCATATCCCGGAGGACCAGGCAGCCAACCTCATCCAGGCCCTCGAGACAGTTATGTCGAAGTAGATGATTATTAATGATGCAGAAAAAGGAGAAGTAACATGCGAAAGGTAAAGATCATCGGTGGCGCCATGACCAAATTCGGCCGCCACCTGGAACGTAACTTGAAGTCTCTCGTGGCCGAGGCGGTCCAGGGGGCCCTCAAAGACGCGGGTGTAGACAAGAAACAACTGCAAGGTGCGTGGGTCGGCAACGCCTCTCAGGGGGTGTTGCAGGGGCAGGAGTCGGTCCGTGGGCAGGTGGTCCTGCGGGACATGGGCATCGGCCTGATCCCAGTGATCAACGTGGAGAACGCCTGTGCCTCCTCAGCCACGGCCCTGCACGGCGCCCGGGCCATGGTGGCCCTGGGCGAGATGGACCTGGCCCTGGTCGTGGGCATGGAGAAGATGTACTTCGAGGATCGAGGCCGGGTTCTTCCCGCCTTCACCGGATGCATGGACGTGGAGATGCTGTCCCAGATGATGGAGGCCTTTGCCGAGCAGGAGGAGAAGATCAAGAAGGAGAGGGAGGCCAGGGGCGAGACCGAGAAGACAAAGTCCGGGCAGCGCACGGTGTTCATGGATGTCTATGCAATGATAGCTCGGGCCCACATGGAGAAGTACGGTTCGACCCAGAGGCAACTGGCCGTGATTTCCTCGAAGAACCACTACCACTCCTCGATGAACCCCCTTGCCCAGTACCAGACGGAGTTCAGCGTGGAGGAGGTTCTTGCGGCCCCGGAGGTCGCCTACCCCCTGACCAGGCCCATGTGTTCGCCCATCGGGGATGGGGTGGCGGCCGTCGTTATCTGCTCGGAGGAGTTCGCGAATCGGATCGGTGCAAGCCACGCGGTGGAGGTGGCGGCCTGCATGCTGGCCAGTGGCGAGGATCCTGAAGCGGAGAAGGACGAGAGCACGATGACCAAGCTGGCAAAGAGCGCCTACGAGCGGGCAGGCTTGGGTCCCGAGGACATCAACCTGGCAGAGGTCCACGACGCCACGGCCTTTGGCGAGCTGTATGCGACCGAGGGACTCTGCTTCTGTCCGGTCGGAGGAGGAGGCGCCTTTGCCGAGGCGGGTCACACCACCCTGGGCGGCAAGCTCCCTGTCAACGTTTCCGGGGGCCTCGAATCACAGGGCCATCCGATCGGGGCCACCGGTGTGCGCCAGGTGGTCGAGCTTTACTGGCACCTGGCCGGAGGTGGCCGGGCCGGCAAGTGGCAGGTGGAAGGGGCCAAAGTGGGCCTGGCACAGAACGCCGGCGGCACTGTAGGTGCTTCCGAGGCCGCCCTGTCCGTAACCATCCTGAAGAAGTAACGGGATCGAGAGCGTCTTGAAATTCCTTCTCCCCTTCGCGGGGACAGGGAATACATGGCAATAATTGAATACATGAAAGAGGAGGAAGACCATGGGACTCCGTGAACTGAACATCGATCTGACAAAGGAGCATGTGGCACTCTGGGATTCGGCCAAGAAGTTCATGCGTGAAGTGTGGAGGCCGGCGGCCGTGGAGCTGGACCGGCTGGTAAACCCGGAAGATGTGTACGCCGAAGGCTCTGTACTCTGGGATGTCTTCCGGAAGTCGAACGAACTAGGCTATCACACGATGATGTTTCCCGAAGCACTCGGAGGGATGGATGCAGACGCCATGAGTACCGCCCTGTTCTGGGAACTCGCAGGCTGGGCAGCCCCGGGGCTGGGCGCCAGCTATGGCCTTCACACCATGCCCATGATCTGGGCCATGATGTCTCCTGACCCGGAGATGCAGGACCTGGTCAAACAGTTCTGCGCGGACACGACAGGCACGATGACCGGTTGCTGGGCCATCACCGAGCCGGATCACGGGTCGGACTCCCTGCGCTTCGAGGGGGAGTACGCCACCATGCCCGAATTGGCGAATCAGGTCAGGGCCGTAAAGGACGGTGACGGTTATGTGCTCAACGGCCAGAAATCTTCCTGGGTCAGCAACGGGAGCCTGGCCAAGTACGCGGCCCTCTGGCTCTCCATCGATCCCTCACGCGGCAACGAGGGCGGGGGCATCGCGGTTATCCCCCTGGACCTGCCCGGCATCACCCGAGGGAAGCCCCTGGACAAGATCGGTCAGCGGGCCCTGAACCAGGCCGAGCTCTTCTTCGACGACGTCCGTATCCCTGCGAAGGCCATGGTCGCGGCCGACCCGGTAACCTACAAGACCTATTCGAATGTCCAGCTCGGGTTGGCGAATGGCCTGATGGGGCTGCTCTTTGCCGGATGTGCCCAGTCCGCCCTGGAAGAGTCCCTGGAATACGCCAAGCAGAGGGTGCAGGGGGGGCGGCCCATCTTCGAGCACCAGAACATCCGGCTGAAGCTCTTCGACATGTTCGTGTCCGTGGAGGCGGCCCGGTCACTGGCCCGCCGATCTCTCGTGTACAATCACAGCATGTATAAGCAGATGAAGCCCATGGCCGTCCAGTACGCCATGGCGGCCAAGATCATGTCGACGGAAACCGCCTTCCGGGTGGCCAGCGAGGGTGTGCAGATCTTCGGCGGGTACGGTCTTTCCAGGGAGTACCTGATCGAGAAGATCTTCCGCGATGCCCGTTCGAGCATGATCGAGGACGGCACCAACGAGACCCTGGCCCTGGACGGAGCCGAGAGGATCGGGAAGGGGAAGCTGACCCTGGATATCCAGGAGGGAACGCAACAGCCCGGTGCTCAGGCCACGGAGGCAGCGGGTGCAACCTTCGACGACCTGAAGGACATGCTCCGTCCTGCGGGTGTGCACATGGGCGTGATGCGGGCCGACCCAGAGACGTGCACATCCTGTGGGCTTTGCCTCCAGAACTGCCCGTTCAAGTGTTGGGTGATGGACGAGAAGGAAGTCCCGAAGATGAAGGAGGAGTACGCCTGCTTCTCCTGCTTCAACTGCATGGTGGCCTGCCCCGTGGACGCCATCTCGATCGTGGAGACCTACCACGTGGATGAGGGCTTTTTCGATTACGGATACCACCCGTTCAAGATGCCCCTGGAGCCGCAGGATGCCGAGGGGAAACCGGCCGAGTGGACCGAGGTCGAGAAGACCGTGCTCGAGCGCAGGAGCGTTCGGAACTTCAAGGACGACCCCGTTCCGGAACCGTTGATCAGGCGCGTGCTGGAGGCGGGCCGGTTTGCGCCCAGTGCCGGTAACCACCAGCCCTGGAAGTTCGTCGTGGTCACGGACAAGGATTTCATCCGGGAGTTGGAAGAGGCCGCCTACGGTGTCGTGAACATGATGCACGCTGCCTATCACAACGACGCCATGGTCATGGGCCTGGTTCAGATGCTCGGGGAGCCGATGCCGGTCGGCATCTTCGACCCCCGTGTTCAGGGAGGGATCGGATGTGTGGCCCGAAAGGAGCTGCCCGCCTACCTGAACCCCCCTGTCGTCATCTTCCTGGCCACGAACGACAGGGCGGCCGCCCCCGACCTGCAGGCGGGCATATGCGGACAGAACATGAATCTGGCTGCCCAGGCCCTGGGGTTGGGCTTCTGCTGGTCCGGGTTCGGTGCGTCGGTCGAGAACGTACCTGAACTCAAGGCGAAGCTGGGCATCGAAGCCCCCTGGCGTATAGCGACCACCATCGCCCTTGGATATCCCCGGTTTAAGCAGAAGGGGATCGTGCCCAGGGAGTTTCGGCCCGTGACCTGGTTCCGCCCCGGGGTCGGAGGGCATGCAACCGATGAAGG
>JAUWSZ010000113.1 GCA_030609865.1 bacterium
ACATGACGGCCGAGGTGCTGGGAGATTGCCGCGGTCGCGTCCGCTCCCTCGCAATGTCCGCTTTCTGAGCAAAGACCGTCCCTGGCACCTTTTTCCTGACCCCTGACCCCCGACCCCTGGGACTGCTTCGTCGCCCGAGGGCTCCTCGCAACGTCCGCAAGAATCGAATATTGCGAGCGAAGCGCGGCAATCTCCGTGCTCAGGGGGGGTGTCTGTGGCTGGGGTCGCTTCCCGTCCCCCCTCTCCAGGATTCCCGTTTGCACATGACGGCCGAGGTGCTGGGAGATTGCCGCGGTCGCGTCCGCTCCCTCGCAATGTCCGCTTTCTGAGCAAAGACCGTCCCTGGCACCTTTTTCCTGATCCCTGACCCCTGTATTTCTGTTCCCCCTCCGACTATCATGGACTGGTAATCGGGGACAGCTACCGAACTCTGTGAATTAGGTGGCTGTCCCCGAACTCCCCTGCGCGAAGTTCAAGGAGGCCTCGCATGCACGGAATCGCCATGGTGCTCGCCATGGTCGTGATGGGAGTCATCTTCCTGATCTCCCAGGTGTTGATCCTCCGGGAATTTCTCGTGGTCTTCCAGGGGAACGAGTTTTCCGTCGGGATCGTGCTCGGCAGCTGGCTGCTCCTGGAGGCCCTGGGCAGCTGGCTGTCCGGCCGAAGGGCAGACCGGTCCAGGGATCCTCTGGCCGCCTTCGCTACGGTTCAGGTCATGCTTTCGCTGCTGCTGCCGCTCACCCTTCTGCTGATTCGATCGAATCGGTATTTGCTGGGCATATCTCCGTGGGAGGTCGTGAGCTATCTGCAGATCTGGGTCGTCTCTCTTGCTGCGCTCGGCCCCCTCGCGTTGGTCAACGGAGCCGCATTCACCTACGGCTGCCGGCTGATGGAAACGGGAGAGCAGGCTCGTCCGCATTCACCGGGACAGGTGTATGCACTGGAGTCTCTGGGCGCCTTCGTTGGCGGGTTGGCCTTCACCTTTTTGCTCGTGGGCCGTGCCCACCCGATCGAGATAGCGTTTGGTCTCGGTGCCCTGAGCATGGGCTGTGTGCTGTTCCTGATCCGGTCTGCAGGCGGGAGGCATGGCTCTCTCGAAAGAGGAGGCCGGGGGGCCGGAACCCATCTTGTGCATGGAGTTGGTTGCCTGCTGCTCATGGGCCTTTTCGTGGCCGGTGCTCTTTCGCCCATCTGCGACCGAATCCAGCGGTGGGCCCTGGAACGCAGGTGGAGCCCGTTGGCACTGCAGGAGAGCGTTGATTCGATCTTCGGAAACATCGCTGTCCTCGAACTCGGTGAGCAGCGGATGTTGTACCAGAACGGGATTCCCACGATCACACTTCCCTATCCGGACAAGGCCGCATTGGAGAGCCTCGTGCACCTGCCCCTGCTTGGGCATTCCGACCCAAAAGAGGTCCTGGTTCTGGGAGGAGGTGTGGGCGGTCTGCTGGCCGAGGCACTGAAGCACCCGATCGAGGTTCTGTACTACACCGAACTGGATCCGTTGCTGATTCAGATGACAGAGAAATATGCCACCTCATCGATCCGGCAGGAGTTGAGCGATCCCCGCACCAGGATTCTGTATGAAGACGCAAGGTTCTTCCTCCGGAGGACCCGGCAGAGGCTCGATGTCGTCATCATCAACCTGCCGGACGCGGCTACTCTGCAGCTGAACCGGTTCTTCACCAAGGAATTCTTCCGACAGGTAAGACGGCATCTCAATCCGGGCGGACTCCTTGCCCTCTCGATGCCGGGCTCGTCCTCGTACCTCAGCGAAGAGATCCTTCGGATGAATCGGTGTGTTCGGGACACCCTGGAGGAGGTTTTCCCGTATGTCAGGGCCCTGCCGGCAGAGAGAATACTCTTCCTGGCGTCGAGGGATGTGCCTGTTGACTCCCTGTTGCCCGGTCTTCTGGCCTCGAGGCTGGAAAAGAGGGGTGTGGAAACGTCCGTGGTCCGCCCCTATTACCTGAGCCGGTTGATGGACCCATGGCTGGGAAGGTGGTTGCGGGAAGGCTTGCAGGGCACGACTGGGACCCGCTCGAACCGTGACCTCACGCCTTCTCTCCTCTACTACACGCTGGCATACAGGAACGCGGAGGTTCAGCCTGGGCTCCGCCCGGCCTTCCCCTTTCTCGAGAGGATGCGGCTCTGGGTGCTTCTGGCCGGTCTGCTGGTAATGACGCTGCCGTTTGCCTTCTGGGTGCACAGGCGCAAGGGTGACCGCACTCCGGCGCTTTCTTTTGCGATTCTCAGCACGGGATTCGTGGGAATGGCGATGGAGATGGTCGTCATCCTCGCCTTTCAATCGGTTTACGGATATCTCTACCAGTGGATCGGGTTGCTGATCGCAGCGTTCATGGCGGGCCTTGCGTTCGGGGCCTTCCTGTTGACGCGAATGTTGGCAAGAATCGAACGGCGGTATCAGGTCTTCTGCGGTCTCGAGTGCGTGCAGTTCGGCTTTCTGCTGGTTTCAGCCTGGGGCCTCGTTGCCTTGCACGGGTCCTTTCTCGAAGGAGCCGTGATGATGGAGGTACCGAAGGTCGTGCTCTTCTGCCTCAATTTCGTTGCCGGCGTTCTGGTAGGGAGCGAGTTCCCCCTTGCCAATCGCGAAGCCGTGGCTCGCGCTCGGGACGGGATAGCGACCGTGGGGGGGAGGTTCTACGCCCTGGATCTCGCCGGGGCCTGGCTTGGCACCCTGTTGGTGAGCGTGCTGTTGGTTCCGTTGATCGGCATCAGCAATACCCTGCTGTTCGCCGCAGCGCTCAAGGCCTGCAGCCTGTTCTATTTGTACCGCTCTCGGTAAATCCGTCATTGCTGTACGGGAAAAAGGTTCCTGACACCTTTTCCTGCCCCCTTATCGCTCGTCCTCGTCCTCGTCCTCGTCCTCGAACCGAAGAGAGGGGATTGTAGTGCGGCATCAATTCGAGTTGCAATTGGTTCCCTGGGCTACCGATCTGATCGTAGAACTGAGCGACTCGCCGGAAGCCAAGAAGCGACGTATTGCTTCTGTGCATCCGCTCATGTGCGTAATAAAAGGCGCGTGGCACATGATCGAGGACGAGGACGAGGACGACGACGAGATAGACCCAACCTGGAGCCCCGTGTCGTTCCCAAGCTGGAGCTTGGGAACAAGGGGGGCAATTGGAAGCGCGTTGCACACTGTGGATATTGCGAGCGAAGCGTGGCAATCTCCCGGCTCAACGGGGCGTCTGTGGCTGGGGTCGCTTCCCGTCCCCCCTCCTCTCCTGGATCCCCGTTTTCACGGGGATGACGCCAAGGTGCGGGGAGATTGCCGCGTCGCCTCCGGCTCCTCGCAATGTCCCCAACTGGCCGACGCTAACCCTGGGAGGGGAGGTGCTTTCACCTTTGACCTTTGACCTTTTCCCTTTCCCCTTTCGCCTTGCTGCGCGAGCCGCACTACGCGTTGGCCTCGTGGGCGTACTCTACTTGCATCTTGACTTTGCCAAGGCTGAGGACATCCCCGTCCTTCAGTTCCGCCCTGTCTTTTTGAACGCCGTTGACGAGACAGCGCCCCTTCTTTTCCAGGGTCTCGATGTAGTGCCTTCCATTCTTGTAGACGATTCTCGCGTGGAACCTGGCGATCCCGGAATCCGCCAGGCGGATGTCGATATCAGGGGAACTGCCGACGGTCATTTCGGAACTGATCAGCGGGAACCTCTCACCCTGCCGGCTTCCGTCCAGGGCAAGCAGATATCCGAACACGTTGTCGTGTGGGGAGGCCGGCGTATCCTGGGCCTTTCCGGTCTCTGCCTCGGCAGAGCCTGCGTGGAGTTCCGGCGGGCAATTCACAACCGGGGAATCCTCTTCAGAAGGGGATGGATTCTCCTCTAGGACGAGGAAGTCATCCTGGTCCGGGGGAGGCTCGTCTCTTCCCCCCATACCCGTGCCTTCCGCAGGCATAGATGCCTGGGCAAGCAGTCCTACCTGCTCGAACTTGCTCACGATCTCCTGTGCGTCGGCGAGTGCCATGGTGATCTCGAGCAACTCTTCCTTGAGTTCGTTCCGGGTTTCCTGGACTTCTTCGTCCGGGAATTCTCCGACGCGTACCCGGAAGTCCAATTCCTCCAGGCGGTCGGACTCCTTCCGGCAGCGTTCGTTCAGGGCTCTTCGTTTCTCGAGAACCGTCTCGAGTTCGGTTCGAAGGAATCCCTTCTGTTCTTCCTGCTCCTGGTCCAGGGTCTGCCTTCTTGCCTCGTATTCGTCGCTCACCCTCGCATAGATGTGGGGCCGCACGGTGTGGCGGTTTCGCTCGGCATTTCTCCCCAGCAGTGCGTATCGATTGCATTCAGAGACCAGGGCTCCATAGGCCTCCAAGCGTTTCAAGATGTCTGACGTGTCCGCGTTCCCGGTCACCGATCGATCCTGATTGGACGAGTCCATCGCCTTGCCCCTTTAACAGATGAGAAATTTCCTTTAAATATGTCGAAGTATAGAAACACAAGAGATAGAGGTCAAGAGAAAAAAGGTACCATATGTTGTACAAAGACTCTAATAATGCTTGAGGAACGGCTTGCCTATGCCGAACACGTTGAAGCCGATGCTGAACAGCTTCCTGTGATCCAGGATATTCCGTCCGTCGAAGATGAAGGCCGGCTGCACCATGGTCTTGAAGATCCGTTCGTAGTCCAGATCCTTGTAGAGATCCCATTCTGTGAGGATGGCGATTGCGTGCGCCCCTTCAGCCGCCCTGTAGGGATCGGTCTCAAAGGTCACGTTTTCCGGTTCGTCCTTGAAATCCCTTTTCGCGTTCTCCAGGGCCCTCGGATCGGAGATGACCACCTGGGCCCGCTCTTCCAATAATCCCCGGGCGACATAGATCGCCGGCGATTCCCGCGTGTCGCCCGTATTCGCCTTGAAGGCGAAGCCGAAGAGTGCGATTCGCTTGCCGGCCACCGTGTTGAACAGGCTGGCGAGTATGTTCTGCACGAACCTTTGTTCCTGCCACTCGTTCATCTCTACGACCGATTTCCAGTAGTTGGCCACTGCTTCGAGTCCGTAGCCCTGGCAAAGGTAGACGAGATTCAGGATGTCCTTCCGAAAACAGGACCCGCCAAACCCGACGCTCGCCTTCAGGAATTCAGGGCCGATCCTGGAGTCCGTTCCGATCGCATAGGCCACTTCATCGATGTCTGCCTCTGTTGCCTCACAAAGTGCGGAGAAGGAGTTTATGGAGGATATTCGCTGGGCCAGGAATGCATTGGAAGCGAGTTTCGAAAGCTCGGAACTCCAGACATTGGATTCGATGATGCGCTCCCGGGGCACCCAATGGGCGTAGATCGCGACGATCTCCTCCCGGGCCCGGATGCCACCGGCCGTCTCCCTGGAGCCGATGAGCACGCGATCCGGGTTTTCCAGGTCGCGGATGGCGGTGCCCTCTGCGAGGAACTCCGGGTTGGAGACGACCTCGAGGCTGATTTCTTGGGTCTTGCCGTTGAATATCCGCTTCATGGCGGCAGCCGTGCGGACCGGCAAGGTCGACTTCTCCACGATGACCTTTCTGCCGGTGGAATTGGCCAGGATCTGCCGGGCCGTCTTTTCCCAGTACTGCAGGTCCGCGGCCATGCCCGCGCCCTGCCCGAAGGTCTTCGTGGGGGTGTTCACCGAGACAAAGATGATGTCTGCTTCCCGGATGCCCTTCTCTACGTCTGCGGAGAAGAAGAGGTTCTTGTTGCGCGTCTTCTTCACGAGTTCATCCAGGCCCGGTTCGTATATGGGCAGATTGTCGCTGTTCCAGGCCTGAATCTTGTCCTTGTCTATGTCGACGACCGTTACCCTGTAGTCAGGGCACTTGGCCGCGATCACGGTCATCGTGGGCCCGCCCACGTAACCGGCCCCGACACACAGTATGTTTTTTCCGCTACTCATCGCGCCCCTCGTAGAAATCCAGGTACCACTCCACGAATTTCTTGACCCCTTGCCCGATGGGAACACTTGGCGAATACCCGAAATCCTCGACCAGATCGTCCACGTCCGCCCAGGTGGTCGGGACATCTCCCGGCTGCATGGGCAGGAAGTTCTTCTTCGCTTTCCTGTCGAGGGCCTCTTCGATCGCCTCGATAAAATCCATGAGGGCGACCGGGGTGTTGTTTCCGATGTTGTAGATCTTGTACGGCGCCCGGGAGCTGGACGGGTCCGGGGCCTCTCCGGTCCAGGCAGCGTTTCCCTGTGGCGGTTTGTCGAGCACCTTGATGGTTCCGGTCACGATGTCGTCGACATAGGTGAAGTCTCTCTTCATCTTCCCGTGGTTGAAGACATCGATCGGCCTGTCTTCCAGGATTGCCCTGGTGAAAAGAAACAGGGCCATGTCCGGCCGGCCCCAGGGGCCGTACACGGTGAAGTACCTGAGACCCGTGGTGGGCATGCCGTAAAGGTGGCCGTATGTGTGGGCCACGAGTTCGTTCGACTTCTTCGTCGCCGCGTACAAGGACACGGGGTGATCCACGTTGTCACTCGTCGAAAAGGGATATCGCTCGTTCAGTCCGTACACCGAACTGGAAGATGCGTAGACCAGGTGTTTGATGTCGTTGTGCCGACAGGATTCCAGTATGTTCTGGAATCCCATGATATTTGCCTCGATATACGCGTGCGGATTGACGAGCGAATACCTGACCCCGGCCTGCGCTGCCAGGTGGCAAACTGCATCGAAGCCCTCATTTGCGAACAGGCGTTCGAGGGCGTCCCTGTCCTCGAGGTGCATCCGTATAAAGCGGTAGGTGGGGAACCGTGTGCTCCGGACGAGTTCGCCCGATTCCGCGGCCTGCCGCTTGATGCCGTCCTTCCCGAGGCGCCCGAATTTCAAATTGACGTCATAGTAGTCATTGATGTTGTCCAGGCCGACGACCTCGTCACCCCTCTCCGCAAGACGTGCGGCCGTAAACGACCCGATGAAGCCGGCTGTACCCGTTACTAGGATTTTCATGTTTCAGGTCGCTCCCATTTCCGATATTCCCTCTCCCTCTCTCGAGAGGGAGAGGGCTAGAGCCTGTCCCCGCGCAGGCGGGGAGTGAGGGTGTGACAGAAGCCCC
>JAUWSZ010000459.1 GCA_030609865.1 bacterium
CCTCGGCCGTGTTCAACCTCGTTCGGAACCTGGGGGGAAGCTTCGGCGTGGCCGTGATGACGACGCAGCTGGCCAGGAGATCCCAGTTTCATCACCATCGTCTCGCAGAACACATGACCCCGTACAATCCTCAATTTCAGGAGGCCCTTCAGGGAATGCGGGGGTGGTTGGACCTGCATGTGGGCATGGGGCAGGAGCACGGGACCGGTCAGGCCCTCGGCCTGATGTATGGAGAGCTCAACCAGCAGGCCTTCATGCTGGCCTTCAACGATGCCTTCTTCCTGGGCACCTTCTGTTTCGTCGTGCCGCTGTTCCTGATTTTCTTCATGCGAAGAGCAGAGCCGAATGCCGGACCAATAGACGCACATTAGGCGTTACTGGCTGTTAGCAATTAGGTATTAGGTATTAGCCCACCCCACCTCTCCCCATTGTTCACAGACATCCTTCTCGTTGGGGGGTGGTTGGGAGCTAATACCTAACTGCTAATACCTAATACCCAGAAAAAACCTCCCAATCGCGTCCGCGACCTGATCGCGTTCGAGATCGAGGGGCAGCACGTGACGGGAGCGCGTGAGGAGGATCCGGTCTTTTCGAGGGCTCGAGACGAGGTTGCTCAAGGCAAGCGCGTTTTCCCAGCAGACCGAAGGGTCCCGCCTCGACTGCAGGATCAGGGTGGGGTGTGTCAGGCAGGCACCCTTTCTGCGCAGGATCCATTTCAGCTCTGCAAAGCTTCTCAGCACAGGCATGAGGTTCTTGCGCAAGGGGGGGACTTCCCAACCCGCCTGCCCCCATCGCCGGCGGAGCCACGCCCTGACCCCGGGCAAGCCATACAGCGTGCCGGCCAGGCGGGCCTTGTGGCGGTTGACGAAGAGCGGCGTTGCGAGCAGGGCGAGGGCATCTACTTTGGTGCCGTGGCGAAGGGCCAGGGCCATGGCGATCAATCCCCCCATGGAGAAGCCTACGACGAACACGGGGGAACAGGTTTCGGCCAGCTCGAACATCCCTTGTTCCGCAGACCGAACCCAATCGGGCCATGCATTTCTTTGGAACGCTGACGCATCGGTTCCGTGGCCGGCCAGGAGCACCCCGGAAACGGTGAAGCCCATGTGTCGATGCAGTCTGTCTCCGAGATAACGCATCTCTTCAGGCGTTCCGGTGAGCCCGTGGATCAGGAGGCAGCCCGCGGGCCCCCCTTCGAACCGGAAGGGGCTTTCCCCTGTCCGGCGGCCCAGGACTTCTTCAGGCGGGAGATTCGTCTGCGCGCGGGTTGGTTCTCTTCCCTGAGCTTCCTGTGGCATTCGCCTTCTCTAGATCAACAGGCCCTCTACATGTATTTTCTCTTTGAACGGCTCCTCCGCGTCTACGATCCTGTTGGCCTCGTCCACGAGGACAACCCTCGGCTTGTGACGCTGGGCCTCGTCCTCGGACATCCACCCAAAGTTCCCGATGATCACCATGTCCCCTGTCGTGGCCTTGTGGGCGGCGGCCCCGTTGATGCAGATCGTTCCGGACCCCCTTTCGCCGAGCATGGTATAGGTAGAGAACCGGTTTCCGTTCGTGATGTTCCAGACTTCGACCTGTTCGTACTCGATCAGATCGGCCGCTTCCATCAGATCGGCGTCTATCGTGATGCTCCCCTGGTAGTGCAGGTTCGCCTCGGTGATGGTTGCTCTGTGGATCTTCCCCCTGAGCATCTTTCGTTGCATGGAGTCTCCTCCTCGTGGGGGTGGAATGGTTCCTATCAGATTCCTTCCCTGCCAAGTTCCGTAAGAACGCAGTTGTCTATCAGTCTCGTGTTCCCGACAAAGACCGCAATCGCCATGACCGTCTCGCCTTCGATCGTCTCGACGTCTGCCAGCGTTCCGGCATTGCAGAGGCTTACGTAGTCCGTCCGGATACGGGAATGAAGGCCGAGGATTCGATGGGCCTCGTCCACGAGGGCCTGCGCGCTTCTTTCCCCGTTCCGGTAAAGATCGCGTGCCCTGTCCAGGGCCTTCTTGATGGCCAGGGCCTCCTTTCGCTCGTCCGCGCTCAAATATTTGTTGCGCGAGCTCATGGCCAACCCATCCGGCTCGCGAACAATCGAACACCCAACGATCTCGATATCGAGATTCAGATCCTCCACCATCCTTCGAATGACGACCAGCTGCTGGAAATCCTTCTTCCCGAAGAGGGCGACGTGGGGCTTGACGAGATTGAAGAGCTTCGTCACCACTGTGGCTACACCCCGGAAATGGATGGGGCGCGATCGAGCGCACAGGTTCTGGGTAACCTTTTCGACCGTCAGGTAGGTCTGATACCCGTCCGGATACATCCCCTTGTCCGTTGGACAGAAGACCAGATCGACGCCCACATCTTGCATGAATCTCTTGTCCTGCTCGAAATCCTGGGGATAGGCATCCAGATCCTCCTGGGGACCGAATTGCGTCGGGTTTACGAAGACCGAGACAACGAGTGTGTCGGCCCTCTTCTTCCCTTCCCGCATCAAGGACAGATGGCCTTCGTGAAGGTACCCCATGGTCGGAACGAGGGCGATCCTCCTCCCCAGGCCGCGAAGCTCCTCGGCGAGCCCCTGCATGGCCTGCGGTTCCCGGATGATCTTCATGGAATCCACCCTCTCTCGATCCGGGCCGGGTGGCATGCGGGCTTGGATCGTGTCGGTTCCCTTGCGGGTCGATCGGGAGACTTCGAGGGAGGTGTGCCCCCTCTGTGGAATGAACGGGTGGGCCTTTTTGACGTGTGCCATCGTTCGCTCCGTCCCGGTCCGAGCCTGGATCCAGGCGGTACGTTGTGGTACGCTGTGGTACGTTGAAGTTGTGCGTGCCGGCTACAAAGAAATCATCGGAATGCAGGTTATCTTCCCGCTTCCTGGATCCCTACGTAGAATCCCATATTATATTTATTAGACCAAAGGCTGTCAAATACCAAACAAGATGGGACCGCTCTTCACGTTGCTCCGAGCATCTGACCTTGTTGAGTATTAGGTATTAGCCCTCCCCCCTCCCTTCCGTTCGAGGACGAGGACGAGGACGAGGACGATCGAGAGTCCTGGTGGTGGCAAGGGTTGGGAGCTAATACCTAACTGCTAATACCTAATACCTGTACTTAGAACGTGTTACGAATCACCTCGGCTTCCGGCGGCACTTGAAACTGGAAGAACTCTTCCTTCAGGGGCACGTTCACTTCTGCGTTGCGAAAGGACAGTGTCGTTCGATTGCCGAGGATATCGCGGGATTCGGTACGCAGGGGGAGAAAATCCTTCTTTCCCACCCAGAGCAGGATCTCTTCTACAGAAATGGCCTTGTTCTTCTTCGGGGTCAGGCGAAGGCAGTAGGCATTTTCGACGTCTTCGTCGGCGCAATCCGAGGAGACGGAAAAAGACTCGACGAGTTCCTCGACCCCCATGAAGAGCCTTGCAGGCGCCACGCCCGGCATCGCATCGTTCAATGTCTGCTCGATCACTTGATTTCGGCCGGGAAGATAGATGCGGATTCTTTCTCCGGACAGGTACACTTCTCTTTCCTCGGGCTGTAGATAATTCCAGCGCATCTCGCTGGGCTTCAAGAAATAGACCCTGCCCGAGGCCTGTCTCTTCCTCTTGAAGGCCTTCGTTTCCGATTCCTGCTCGAACTCGGCGCGATAGCTCTGGAGCTTCCGGTAGGACGCATCCATCTGTGACAGGATGCTATCCAGAAGGGGGGCTTCCTGCTCCGGTTGCCTCGTCTCTTCGGTCTTCTCACGGTCGGGATCCTGCGATTTCTCCGGCTCC
>JAUWSZ010000298.1 GCA_030609865.1 bacterium
GTTCAGGGCCACAGAGCGTCCCTCATTACTCCCCACAAGGCTCAGCGGCCGTTCTCGCTGAACCATTTCTTGAGCAGGGGTTTCGTCTTGGTGTCCCACTCCGGGTTCAGGCGCTGTGAAAGGAACCGTGCGTAGATGGCGTCCAGACAGGCAAAGACCTCTTCCAGGAAATACATCTTCTCGAGAAATCCGCCGTCCAGGTCCTCTTCGGCCTGATCCTTCATCTGCTTCGGCGTCCTCAAGCCCCGGATGGCCCACAGATTCGTGTCCAGGCTGAGGAAGTACTCATTCTCGCCCAGCTTGATGAAAAGCTGGGCTTCCTCGACGAGCTTGCCATGTTGAAGAGCTGTCCGGGCTTCATGGAGATCGCTCGCCTGGGTCGTGCAAATGACCCGTTCGTTCCCGTCATCCGGAAGGCTCAAGTTCAAGCGGTCCCCCAGGTGCACTTCCGCCTCCCGGCCGTCCTCCAGACGGAGCTGGCCGTCCTCCGTTTCGGAGAAGAACCACAACCAGGTCAGGAACTCATAGCCCAGGAAGCGGCCTTCGAAGAACGCGTCATGCGATTCGGGCGATACAAGGGAGGTGAGCACGGCCCTTTCGCGCCCCCGGGGGGAAAGGAGCCGGAGCGCCCACTGGACATGGAACAGGGGAACCGGGTGGATTTGCAGGTGAGACTCGAGGTGTTCCCAGGAGGCATCGAGCATTCGCTTGCTCGTCGTGCCCATGAGCAGCCATTGCCCCCGGGTGTTCCAGACAATCTCACAGGCAGAGGGCTTGGGCAGCGTCTTGTCCATCAACTGGAGCAGAACATCATCCCGTATCCGCTGTTTTTCTTTGCGCCCCGGCCACTTTCCCTCGTGTTCGTCCCGATACTCCTGAATGGCGATACGGGTGTATTGCTTCAACAGGATCGGGGGGATCCTTCGCTGATCCAGACGAAAGTGAAAGGCCACGTACTCTGCCTTGTGATACGAGGAAAAATCAAAGGAGGTATCGAACAAATCATCCCATGAGGAGAAGCCGGCCGATTGCGAGTGCCCGTCGGGTATGTCTTTCAGGCTTCCCGCCTTGAGACTTTTTTCTACGGCACCCCAGAAATCCTTCCGTACAGGATCTTCAACATAGAATCTCGTGAACGTAGCAGAAGCAGATTGAATCCCCATGAACGATGTGCCCATCCTTTCCTAATGCGGGTTTGCATGTTTGATCACTCGGGCGACCATTTCGCCTTCTTGAACGCCTTTACGAACGGGTTGTTCGGGTCGAGCCTCTCTGGTTTCTTGCCGGGTTGCTCTTTCTTCTTGAGTGGGGGCTTCCGCGGGTTGCCCTGTTTCGCTGATGCACCCTTCGCTCCCTCTCGGACGGGTCGTTCCCTGTCGGGGGTCTCCCGCATGGACAAGGCGATCCGCTTGCGCTCCAGATCGACCTCCAGCACGGTCACGGTAACCGTCTGGCCGATCTTGGCGACCTCCCCAGGCTCTCGAACGAACCGGTCGGCCAGTTGACTGATGTGGACCAGGCCGTCCTGGTGAACGCCGATGTCCACAAAGGCGCCGAAGCGGGTGACGTTGGTCACCTTGCCCGGCAGCCGCATCCCGGGTTTCAGATCCTCCATGGTGTTCACCCCGTCCGTGAAGCAAAAGGCCTCGAAGGAGTCCCGCGGATCCCGTCCCGGCTTGGCCAACTCTGCGAGGATGTCGCGGATCGTGGGCAGCCCTACCTGTTCCGAAACGTAGCGCTCCGGCACGATCTTGTCCAGACGCTCCGGCGCCCCGATCAGATCTTCCTGCGGGCAACCCAGATCCCGTGCCATCTGGGCGACCACGTGATAGCTCTCGGGGTGAACGGCGCTGGCATCCAGGGGGTTGTCCCCTCCAAGGATTCGAAGAAAGCCGGCGCACTGCTCGAAGGCCTTGGGCCCGAGCCTGGGGACCTTTTTCAGGTCTTTCCTGCTGCCAAAGGCGCCGTGGGTGTTGCGGTGGTCAAGGATGTTCTGCGCCAGCTGGGGGCCGAGTCCGGAGACGTACGTGAGGAGTTGCTTGCTCGCCATGTTGACATCCACCCCCACGCCGTTGACACAGCTCGCGACCACGTCATCCAGGCCCAACTTGAGAGCGTTCTGATTCACATCGTGCTGGTACTGTCCGACCCCGATCGCCTTCGGGTCGATCTTTACGAGTTCCGCCAGTGGATCCTGCAGTCGCCGACCGATGGAAACGGCGCCGCGCACGGTAAGGTCCTGCTCGGGGAACTCGTCGCGGGCCACGTCGGAGGCGGAGTACACGGACGCGCCGCTCTCGTTGACCATGACGATGGACGGCGTACCGCCCAGGTCGAGGCCTCGCAGGAACGCCTCGGTTTCCCTCCCTGCCGTTCCGTTTCCCACGGCCACCGCCTCGATCGAATAACGGGCGCACAGTTCCCGGCTCTTCCTGACAGCCTCCTCCCGGGCCTTGTCTCCCGTGTGGGGCGAGATCACGTCGTGGAGCAGCAGTTTCCCTTGTCTATCCAGGCAGACGACCTTGCAGCCCGTTCGGAACCCGGGATCGATGGCCATTACGCTCTTTCGGCCCAGGGGGGGTGCCAGGAGAAGCTGCCGCAGGTTCTCGGTAAAGACCCGAATCGCTTCCTCGTCCGCCTTCTTCTTCGTGGAGAGTCGGAGCTCCGTCTCCAGGGAGGTACAGAGGAGGCGGCGGTAGCCGTCGCGGGCGGCCAGACGGACCTGCTCACCGCTCGCGTTGTCCGCCTTGATGAAGAGATGCTCCAGAAGGGCCACGCCTTCCTCTTCAGGCGGCTGGAAGGCCAGGTTGAGGACCTTCTCGTTCTCTCCCCGACGCATGGCAAGGATCCGGTGGGACGGAGCCTTTGCTGCCGGCTCCTCCCAGTCGAAGTAGTCGCTGAATTTCTGGCCTTCCTTCTCCTTGGCCGGGACCAGCCGGGACCGGACGGTTGCCTTCTTCTCGAACAGGGCGCGGAGTTGCTTCCTGGCCTCTGCGTCTTCGTTCATCCACTCCGCCACGATGTCCCGAGCGCCGGCAAGGGCCTCTTCCACGGACCCAACGCCTTTCTCCTCGTTCAGAAATTCCGCAGAGGCCTCCTGCAGGTCCTTCTCGAGGACCAGGGAGTCCTGAAGGAAGATCTTCTTGGCAAGGGGTTCCAGGCCCTTCTCGCGGGCGACCATGGCGCGGGTCCTCCGCTTGGGGCGGTAGGGCAGGTAGATGTCCTCGAGGACACTCAGGGTCTCGGCGGCGTCAACCTTCGTCTTAAGTTCGTCGGTCAGAACGTTCTGTTCTTCGAGGGATTTCAGGATTGCCTTTCGACGCTCGTCCAACTCCCGCAACCGGGAGAGCCGGTCCCGGATCGTTGTGACCATGACCTCGTCGAGGCTGCCGGTTGCTTCCTTCCGGTAGCGGGCAATGAACGGGATCGTAGAGCCGTCCTCGATCAGGTCGGATACGGCCTTGACCTGGACGGGACGAAGGGAGCACTCGGTAGCGATCTTTTCGAAGTAGAGTTCTTTCATGATTCTCGGATGTTCGACCTCGCAAAGTGATTTTCAGGTGACAATCTGTTAGAGTTCCGAATTCCATAAGGAGACGCAAGGAATCATCCAGCTGTAGAAAACTACATGAAAAAGGAAAATTGAGCAATGAAGAGGCTGCGCGAGAAGCCGAGATTTGCGGCAACCATGCTGGGAATGGTGCCTTACGAGAGTATGGAGAAAACGGCCGAGGTCGTGTTCGAGCATTTTCCGGAGACGATTCGCCTCCCCCTGGTGACACGCAGCTTCGAGTGGATCTCCGAGGGCCTGGCCTGTCTGGAAGCGGATTGGGAAAAGAGCGAATTTCTAATGGTCCCGCCGGAGGAAAGGGAACAGGAGGTGATAGAGTTCTACGAAAGGTACGAGCAGGAAGACCTGGACTATTTTGCCACCACACCGAAGACGGCATCCTTCTACTATGAGATGCTGGACCGGATCAAGAAGACCAGGCCGCCGGACCTGAAATGGATCAGTTTCCAGATGCCCGGCCCGATCGTGCTCAGTGACACGATCAAACAGAGGAACGGGAACCCGGCCATTCATCACGAAACCCTTCGCGATATGCTCATCAAGACGGTGAACATGAAATCCAGGTGGATGGAAAAGTGGATCCAGGAAGAGATCCCTGGAGTCCAGGTGATCTGCGATCAGCCCGAACCCACCCTTGTGGTCTTCACGTCCGCCGGTGGAACCGGGTCCCGAGAGGATGTCATCCAAGCGATCAACGCGGGCTTTTCAGGCGTCAGCTCCGTGGCATGGGTACACTGCTGCTCGAATATCGACTGGTCGCTCCTCACCGATGCGGACATCGATGTGATCAATTTCGATGCCTACATGTACTGGGACAAAATCGCTCTTTATGGAAAGGAATTCAAGGGCTTCCTGGAACGAGGCGGTTCAATCGCCTGGGGGATCGTCCCTGTGGCGGACGACCTGCTGTCGAAGGAGAGCGTGCAAAGCCTCGTCGAGAAGCTGGAGAAAGGGATCGACCTGCTCGTGCAGAACGGCATCGACGAAGAGCTCGTGGCAAGTTCCTCATGGGTCTTGCCGAGCTGTGAGACCGTGCTGCTGAGCCCGGAGAAGTCCGACCTTGCCCTTTCGATGACGAACGAGATATCGCGGATCATGAAGAAGAAGTACGGGTTTGAATAGTTCTTATTCATAAACAATTCTCCCACCAACAACGGTCATCAATACCTGTACATCCGCAATCTCCTCGGCAGGGATCGCCGTGATGTCCCGGTCGAGCACCACGAGGTCGGCGTATCTTCCCGGCTCGATCGTCCCCAGGTTGTGTTCGTCAAAGGAGAAGTAGCCCGCCTCAGAGGTGTACAGCCCGATTGCCTCACGGACGGAAA
>JAUWSZ010000059.1 GCA_030609865.1 bacterium
GGGGGCCCGGACAGTACCGAACGGCAAGACCCTCCTGAAACATAGCGATATTTCCAAGTCACGCCGCTAGCTACGGTACTGGCGGTAGTCCACTCCATACTTCTTGACCTTGTAAGCAAACTTCCGCTCCGTCACGCTGACCAGTTCCGCGGCCTTGGCCATGTTGCCGCGGGTATTCTTCAGCGCATCGATGATGATCTCCCGCTCCATGTTGGCCACCGCCTCCTCCAGGGACCGGGTGGGCATGGTGTCCGACTCTTCGCCGGTCTGCAGGGTGGGGGGAAGATGGTAGCCGTGGACCACGTTCCCCTCGCAGAGCAGGACAGACCTTTCGATGCAGTTCTCGAGCTCGCGCACGTTCCCGGGCCAGTGGTATTGCATGAGCATGTCGATGGTCGGTGTGGAGAGGCGACGGATTTCTTTCTGGTTCTCCTTCGCGTACTTCTCCAGAAAGTAGTTCGCCAGGAGCAGAACATCCGTCTTTCTCTCCCGTAAGGGGGGCATGTAGATCGGGAAGACATTCAATCGATAGTAGAGATCGCCCCGGAAGGTCCCCTCTTCCACCGCCTGCTCGAGATTCTTGCTGGTCGCGGCAATGACGCGAACGTCGGTCTTGATCGTCTTGTTTCCCCCGACGCGCTCGAATTCCTTCTCCTGCACTACACGCAGGAGGTTCGTCTGGACGTCCAAGCCGATGGAGCCGATCTCGTCGAGGAAGATCGTCCCCTTGTGGGCCAGTTCGAACTTCCCCTGCTTCTGCCGGATGGCCCCGGTGAAGGCGCCCTTCTCATGTCCGAACAGCTCGCTCTCGATGAGGTTCGCCGGAAGAGCCGCGCAGTTCAGCTTGACGAAGGGTTGTTTGGCACGCAGGCTGTTGTAATGGATCGCGTTTGCCGCCAGTTCCTTCCCCGTGCCGCTCTCCCCCCGGATGAGGACCGTGGCATTGCTCCGGCACACCTGTGAGATCATCTGGTAGACCTCACGCATCTTGTTGCTGTTGCCCACGATGTTCTTGATGTCGTGCTTGCTGGCGAGCTGTTGCTGGAGCCGGAGGTTCTCGAGACGCAGGCTCTCCTGCTCCATCTGAATCGTCTCGAGGTTGATCACCCGCTGGGCCAGCATGGTGGCAATCACGGAGAGGCGCCGCTCACTCGCCTTGAGGTCGGAAGTGGGGGTGAACGGAAAATCAGCGCTCAGAGTACCCACCACCTGCTTGCCCTTCTGGATGGGCACGCAGATGAACGAGAGTTCCTCCTCGTCCTTCCTCCGCACGGCCGTCCGGTCGAGGAAGTGAGGCTCCTCGCTGATCTTCGGCACGACGATGGGCCTTCCCTTCTCGATAACCCGACCCGTGATCCCCTCGCCGAGCTTGTACCGGCCACGCTGCATCGCGTTCCGCGTCAACCCGTGGGCCACCTCGATACGGATTTCGTCACGCAGGGGATTCAGGATGGTTATGGTCCCCCGCTTCATGTCCAGGGATTCGGAAAGGATCTCCAGCACCACGTACAACGATTTCTTCAAGTCAATCGTCGAATTCAGTGCCTTGACGATTTCGTAGAGGTAGGTGATCTCTTGGATCTTGTCTTTGGCCATACGATCCCGGGAAGGCAAAGGCGGAATCTCGATTCGTTGCCGTCCGAAAAAGATACCATTTTTGTCGTTTTCGCTTCAGATTTGCACAAAACTGTGCTTATTGCAACAAGAATGCGGAATCCCGACGCGATCCATGATGCCTCACTTGCAAGATGACGAGTGTTGTGCGAAAACACACGGCAAGGAGGGGACCGAAATGAAGAAGATCGAAGCGGTCATAAAGCCGTTCAAGCTGGAAGAGGTCAAGGAGGGCCTTTCCTCCCTCGGGATAAAGGGAATGACCGTATGCGAGGTCAAGGGATTCGGGCGCCAGAAGGGGCATTCGGAGATCTATCGAGGCGCGGAATACACCGTGGACTTCGTTGCCAAGGTCAAAATCGAGATCGTGGTCGACGATGACATGTGCGACAAGGTCGTTGACGTTATCCTCGAGCAGGCGAAGACCGGAAAGATCGGCGACGGGAAGGTGTTCGTCCTGCCGGTCGAGAAGGCATACAGGATTCGAACCGGGGAAACGGGCCAGGACGCAATATAGGGATCAGGGGTCGGGGGTCAGGGGTCAGCCCGCCCCACCTTACAGACTTCGTCCTCGTCCTCGTCCTCGATCCGTTACATCGCGCTTTCTTCACGCACATAAGTTGATCGAGAAAAGCACCGACACGGAATATTGGACCCGTACTAGACGATCTCCAACAGGTAGGTCGTGTAGGCCTTTCGCACCCGTAGCATGCAGCCCTCCAGTTCTTCTGCAAGGCGGGTCTCGTCCCCTTCCCTTCCGAACAACCTCCTCGCCAGGGCCTTCCGCTCGGCAGGATCCTTGGGCAATGCATGCGTTTGGCGGTCCTCGAGGATCTGCAGGGAGTGCTCGACCCTGCGCAGAAAAAGATAGTCTTCTTCGAGCTGGGCCCTGACGGCTTCGGGCAGAAGGCGGGCCTCTGCGAGGGCACCCAGCGCCTCCAGGGTGTTGCCCGTGAGAAGCTCGGGTCGGTCCGGCCCATGGATGAGCTGGAGGCCCTGGGCGAGAAATTCCACGTCGCGGATCCCCCCTTCGCCATTCTTCACGTCCAGACCGCCGCCCAGCGATCGGGCCGCCTTCCTCACGGATGCCTGTCGCATGGTCTCGATGGATCGGACGATCTTTTCCGTGTCGCGGCGCTCCAGCAGGATGCGCCTCATCTCTTCGAGGAACCGCTCTCCCAGCCCGAGATTCCCTGCAATGGGCCGTATTTTCAGGGCCGCCTGGATCTCCCAGAGCGAGGCTTCCCGACGATAGTAGTCCATCAACCCGGAAAAGGAGGGGACCAGGTCGCCCGCCTGCCCATGCGGCCGCAAGCGGAGATCGACGCGGTAGGCATATCCTGCCTCCGTATGCCTCGAGAGATCGAGGCTCACCCGCTCCATGACGTTTGCGTAGAGCTGCTTGAACGCCTTCGGCTGCGAGCCTCCCTTCGCCGCCGCCCCTCCGGGAACATCAAAGACGCCCACCAGGTCGATGTCCGAGCTGTAGTTCAGCTCTCGCCCGCCCAGCTTTCCGAAGGCCAGGATGCAGAAGTGCTCTTCTGGGCGACCCGGCCCCCCGGGGATCTCTCCCGCTTCCCGGATATCCTCCAGGACCTTCCGGAGGGCCATCCGGACCAGAGCCTCGGCAACCGTCGTGAGATCGAGCATGACCTCCTGCGTAGGCACGCCGAGCGCCATATCCCGCGCCCCGATCCGCAGCATCTCCCGCCTCCACAGGCGCCGCAGATTGTTCATCCATTTCTCGTGAGCCCCCGGGCGGGAGAAGAACACCCCCAGTTCCTCTTCGATGTCCGCTCGCTTCCGGATACCGTGCAGGTTCTCGGGCAGGATGACCCAATCGAGAAAACCCGGGTAACGCACGAGGGTGTCGGAAAGGAACTGGCTGCCCGCGAAGATGTTCAGCAGGATTTCGAGCCGCATGGGCTGCGACAGGAGCAGGTTGTAGTGAAATTCCGGGCTCGTCCTGACATGGACGTATCTCTCCCAGTTGTTGAGCGCCATGTCCGGATCCGGCGTCTGGGAAAGCACATCCGCGGCCAGGAGGGCGAGCTTCGCGAACGTGTGACGTCTGTAACCCTTGCCCGCCAAGCCGCGAAGGTTTGTGTAGGCACGTTGAGGATTCTCGAAGCCAACCCTTTCGAGGACCTCGCGAGAGAGCTCCTCAGGCACGCTGTCGGCAAGGACCAGGTCTGCCAACGTGCCGGTGGCCGGCCCGGGCAAGGAGGTACGGCCGAAATACCGCTCGGCAAAGGCCCGTATGACCGCCGTATGTGTCTCATAGTCGAGCCGGAGTTGCTGGGCAGGCCCGAGAGGCCTGCTCTCCCGGTAGCCCATTCGCCTGGCCAGGTGCGCAAACTCCAGGGAGTCGGCAGGGGGCAGAAAAAGGTCCTGTGCAGATCCCCGCAGCATGCGCATGGCGTTGATCAGGTGGCGGAGAAACGCATAGGCATCCAGAAGCTGGCCCGTCTCGTCCGGAGCGAGGACGCCCGCATCGGAGAGCGCCGCGAGTGCCAGATGGAGTTCCGGCGTCTTGAGCCGCGGATGGGCGTTCCCGTGCAGGACCTGGAGTATCTGCACGTTGTATTCGAGGTCGACGAGGCCACCCGGGCTGAACTTGGCGTTCCGCTTCCCCTTCTCCGTTTTTTCATGAAACTGCTTTTCCCGGAGTTCCCGAAGCGCCTCGAGGTCGATCGACCGGGCCCCGTAAATCATCTCGTCCCGGATTCTCTCCAGACGGGCGCCGAGGGCCGGGCTCCCTCCGATGGCACGCATGCGTACCAGAGCAAGGCGTTCGTAGGAGTGGGCCGGACCGCCAGGCCCGTAGTACTCACAGAAGCTTTCCAGGCTGCACGCCAGGGGGCCCGCACTTCCGTGGGGACGCAGCCGCAGATCCACCTGGAAGATGCCCTCCCGTTTTGCCCGGATCGATTGCGCAGTCAATTTCACCAGCCGATTGAAGAATTCGGAATTCGCGATCGGTTCCTCCCCATCGGTCATTCCGTTGTCGCCGTAAACGAGGAGGAATTCGATGTCCGAGGCATAGCCCAGTGCTGCGCCTCCCAACTTCCCCAACCCAAAGATCGCGGCCTCGGCCTCCAAGGCGGCAGCCGTCCTGGGCCTTCCATACCGTGCCACGAGATGGTCGTGGCAAAACTCCGTCGCCGCTCTCACTACGGTCTCCGCAAGACGGGTCAGCCGGTTGGCAAGGCCTCGGAAATCCGTTCCAGGGTCCAGGATGTGATCCAGGTCGATCTGGAAGATCTCCTGGTCTTTGAAGGCGTTCAGCCGGTCCCGCCTGTCTTCCAGGTCCACGGCCCCCCGCAGGGTCTCCGTGAGCCTCTCGGCCAGGGTTTCTTCAGGCAGGCTGAACCGCTGCCCCTCGACGATGGGCTGGAGCATCGGAAGAAGTGTCTCGTAGTGGAGGCGAATGAAATCCTCCCAGAGGAAGTCGCTCGTGCCCAGGAGCAGGGCCAGGTCTCTGAGCGCGTGCGGGTCGGCAAGGGTCTCCAACCACCGTTCAGGGTCCGGCAGGTCGAGTATGTCTTGAACGAGGCTCTTGAAGCGGAGCAGGGCCGAGTACCGATCCGGGGCTTGACCCAGAAAATAGGTAAACTGTTTCGTTAGCAGGACGGAGAGCTTGATTCGACTGAGGGCCTCCGGATCCTCGATTCTCCTTCCGTTTGCATCCACCACATCGATCTCGTCGGAGATCTGTCCCTCACGGGTGCGGATTTGAACGTGCTCGATCGCAATGTCGTGGAGGGAGAAGGCCTGGGTCAGGGAATAGAGAAAGGCGGGGGTGTCCTCGGAGACGATCTTGAGTCGCGTGTATTCTCCGCTCTCGTTGTCGACCTCGATCAGGACGGGAGACAGGGCGGGAGACGGGTCGGGCTGAAAATGGTCCAGTTCCTTGACCACCATTTCGTTGACCTGGTGTCTTGCTTTCTCCGCCGAATGGCTGTCTCCTTTTTCGAGAAGTACGAAAACGGCGCGGATTCTTTTCTCGAACTCTGCCGCCCACTCTTTGAATCGGAACTCTCTCGTCCACGATCCGGAGAAGTGATTCACGATCCGCCGACGGCTCAGGGAATCTCTCTTCAGGCGGGATCGCGTTTGCCCCCTTTGATACCCCTGTTGCTCGGACTTCTGTTTTCTGCGACGGTAGGTGAACACATCGCCGGAGGAGATGTTGAAGCCCATCCCGGCCAAGATGCCGGTCATCAGAGAGAAGACCCCGAGATAGTCGAAACCAAGGACCGTGAAGTCCACCTGCTGATGCCCTGTCTCTTTCAGGTGCAGCTCAACAGGGTGTTCGGGGCTCAGACACGACAGGCCGTCCAGGTGTTCCCGGATTTCATTCCCTGAGAAGCGCTCGAAGTACCGCTCGTTCAGGCGGGACAGATGTTCCTCGGCCAATCTCGGATCGACATCCGGGCACATGGCCTTCAGGGTTTCGAGGCTCGGTTTCATCTCTGGGCCGTCAGATGGTCGAATCGAGGCAATGCAATGGAAGACTCCCGATCTGCCAGATCATTCTATCTGCCCGGACGTTCTCCACGGAGCGAAGAAGGGATTAGCTGGTATATGGGGACATCGTGCCATGATGGCGTCTAAGGGCCCGCGCAGCACATTGTTCGGCTTTCTCAGGAAGCCCACTTTATTTTCAGTTTGCGCTGATGAACCGCGCAATCGCGAAGGTAAAGATTGATAAGGCTCTGGTAAGGAATACCCGTTTCCTCTGCCATAGACTTGAAATAGGCAACCGTGCCACGGTCCAACCGCATCGTTACCGGTTGCTTCAGATACTTGGTGTAAGGGTTCTTACGCCCTTTCATCTTGGAAAAATCGTAATGGTCTCTCATCTTCTTCGCCTCCAATACTCCTTTTCCTCATCTCTGTCCGCCTTCCTGGCCGAAAGAAATCGCACGACCGTCTCGCTTTCTCGGAAACAGTGACACACGACGAGAGTCCGCAGCTTGAAACTCATCCCCAGCAGGATGAAGCGGTCTTCATCCTCCGAATGGTCAGGATCGAAGAATTGGATGGCATGCTCATCGTAAAATACCGTGCGCGCCTCTTCGAAGGAAACGCCATGTTTCCTTATGTTGACTTTTTCCTTTCCAGCGTCCCACTGGAACCGCAGCTCACCCATAAGTACATTGTACGTATCGGAGTGTGTAGGTCAAGACAATTCTTGAATCCTAACGTGTACAGCAGAAGCCAATTCGTCTCAGGAAGAGGTCCAGTAAGTATGGAGTCGCCGATCACAACGGTGTGATCGTGGACGACCCCTTACAGGGCTCGATCAACGGTGCATTGGCCTTTGACAACGTCGCGGGAGGCGGGGACCTTTTTTCACTGGCCGGTCTGACCCTTGACAACCCGTCAGGACAGTACATTTTGGCATTCGACTACTTGGGCGACCCAACCCTAGGTGGGCTGGCCGATGATCTGGGAGGGTTTATCGGGTACAGCACGAACGATTACGTGGGCACAAACTACTGGCTGGCGGGCACCAGAGAAGACTACGCAACATCCGCATCAGCTTTCCAGCACCTGATCGATGACGGAAGCTGGCAACACTACATCATCCCGTTCACCGCGCCCGCGGCCACCACTTTGATGATCGAGGACTTCGCCGGGTCCGGCCCCCCGTCCGGATGGGCGATCCCGCGAGACGCCCTCTTTGACAATGTCCTGCTGACCGACGCATCCGGCCCCTCCCCCGTTCCCGAGCCCAGTACGCTCCTGCTCATGCTGTGTGGCATGATCGGTTTTTGCGCAGCATGCAAGGCTCGGCCCAGAGCGGAAGAAGGTTAGCCCTTCCTCGCTTGTTTCGCTATTTCGGAGTCAGGTTTTCACTTTACACTTTATGGATGCGGCGAATGCGCTGATGCGGTCATAGTCCGGATTGAGTGGACAGCTTCGTCCGGATTTGGCGGGCAACTTGGGCCGGATTGCGCAATGAGCGACGTTCATAGAAAACGAACAACTCTACTGTTTTCCCAACAACCGGATCTTAGGGCCCGCGAAATAATTATTTCACAGTGGGGGAGGCGAATTGTCTCATTTTGCGGGAGGGGTTTCGCGCTCAGATTTGGGTCAGATTTGGTCGTGACGATTGAGCAAGGCCGCAGGAATAGTACGACTATTCTGAGGACCTTGCGATTGAGGAGCGGCCAAAGATGGCCCGAAGATGAGATGCGAAAATGTGAAATTATTTTTTCGCGGGCCCTAAGGGCCTTGACATGACTCAAGAAAGAGGCTACTATCTAACAAAAAGTATCTACAAGTGAGGGCAACATGATTTCAGCCGGCATTAAAGAATTGAAAAACAATTTGAGCAGGTATCTTTGCCAAGTCAAAAAGGGAGAGGACATCCTGGTCACCGAAAGAGGAAAGGCTATCGCCCGTATCATCAGAGATGACCCCGGGGATATCTCCCTGCGCGAAGCCCTTAGCCCTTTCGTTGTGAAAGGATTGGTAAAGCTGCCGAGTCAGAAAATCAACAGAGAAATTTCACCCCCAGTCAAACTTCGCGGCAAGCCGGTTTCCGAGATGGTGATCGAGGATCGACGATGATTCTATACCTGGACACCAGCGCGCTCATAAAGAAATATTTCAAGGAAACCGGTTCGGATGAAATCATCTCCAAGTGGCAAGAAGCAGAGGGTATCGTTACATCCTCAGTGGCCTATGCGGAGGCGTTGACCTCTATTTATCGAAAAAAGAGAGAGACCAAATTCGGTAATGATACATTGAAAATCATTCTTGATGCTTTCCGGCGTGACTGGAATAGTTTCATCCGTGTGGAAGTCACTGACGATTTGAGAGAATGGATCGACAAAACGGTTTCTCGCTATCCACTTAGCGGCTTTGATGCCATCCACCTCGCCTCAGCGCTAATCATTCATGATAATTTACCGGAAGAATTCTTGTTTGCCTGCTATGATAAGAACCTTCATAGAGCGGCGCAGAAGACGGGGCTGAAGACCCTGCCGGCATCTGTGATAGCCTGACCCCTGTCATTACAATCCCCGATCCCTGCTGTCACATGTCGTAGTAGAGGGCAAATCCCCAGGGATGGGGACGGAGGTCGAGTGCCTGCACCTCGTTCGTCATCTTGTAGGAGATCCAGGTCTCGATCACGTCCTCGGTGAACACGTCCCCCTTGAGCAAGTAGGCGTTGTCAATTTCGAGCGCATTGAGCACCTCCCGCAAGGTCCCCGGCGTCTGGGGAACCTTGGCCAGTTCCTCGGGGGGAAGATCGTAGATGTCCTTGTCGAGCGACTCGCCCGGGTCGATCTTGTTCTGGATGCCATCGAGGGCCGCCATCAGCATGGCGGAGAAGCCCA
>JAUWSZ010000264.1 GCA_030609865.1 bacterium
GCGGTCTCTTCGTTCAAGAATTCGATGTCGTAGAATACGTCCCGGAAATCGAACGTCCAGATCGGGGATTCATCAGCAGAGGCCCAAGATGGGATGGAGGGCACGAGAAGAAGGATTGCCAGGACCAGGAAACGTGCAGACGAGCTGGCCTTAAGGGTCAAATTGGCTTCTTTTCGACGGCTTTTCAAGCTTCCCCCCCAAATCTTCACGCCTTAGACCTTCAAGCCGAATCCGTGTTTCAGATATTCATGCCCGGCCGTCAACCTCCGGAATTGCCCCGGAAACCTTCCCTCCTTGCCTACGGTTGGTAATAAGGGTCGATCACAGCCACACCCGTAGAGCTTCCCGGGCAGGCAGGATAGTAGCCGCCCACAAAGACCGAGCCCGGCTTTGTGGCCTTGATCTGGATCGAGGGCGCGGCGTCATCGTTCGCATCGGGGACAGAGAAGTAGAAAACGCCCATTCCCAATTTGGACGTTGCTCCGTCTCCAAGAAGGTACGTGATCGGGATCTCATCGGGCGGATCGCCCCCCTCAGCGGTGACCGTCACCCCGGGTATACTGACGGTCGTCGCAGGGTAATCCATGTCGGCAAAGCCGATGGACACTCCCGGAAAGACGGCCAATTGCCCCGCGATCAGATCTGACAGGCTAGAACCAGAAGTAAGGGCGAAAAGGGCAAAGGAAAAGGAATCCAGGAACAGCAGGTCGCCCTTGTTCTCTCCGTCAACTACAGTTCCGGGTTGAAACATGTTGTACATGGGTGGATCCGTGCCCAGGGAGACCTTCATCAGCATATTTAGGGGCGCCAAGTTTTCGTTATATTTGACGGGAACTGGCATTCTCCACACACCATCCCCGTCGCTTATCGTCCAGACGTTGCACAAATCGCCCTCGCAAGCGCAGGTCCTCTCGTAGTCAGGGTCATCAAAAAAGAACTCATTGGTGATCAACTGCACCCTCGCCCCAACAAGCGGTGCTTGCCCCAGCATATCAAGGACCATTCCGGATGCGGTTATAATCTTGTCCGGAGGGGGCACAACCTGCTCTTCGTCGCACGCCACGAGCAGGGAGGCGGTCAGGAGCAACGCCAGGTAAGCGAACAGGATCGGTTGGATGCGCATTTGCCTCATTTTTGTTCTCCTTGCTCCCGGCGACTCACCGTTTTGTGGGGGAATCGCGTCTCTCATTGCGATCGTTGTGACCCCGGAGTTTCACTTTTTCAGGTTGTTTTTTTCTCAGATTCTTGTAAGATCTTCGTTGAGTGGTCAAAAAGTTTTTTATCCAGCTGGTCAAATCTTCTCTATGTCGGTTTTATTGTATTCTTTCAGGTCTGTCAAGCGAAAAGAATGGGGGAGAAATATCGGCTTCGGGCCGAACCCGCGTGTGCTTAAAGCCTTATACCATTCTATACAAATAGTATATCACGGAATATATCGACTTCGTATACAAGAAAAGAGGGGAGGCCGGGCCGACACACACAATCCCATATCGTTCCGATCAATCAAGAAATAGGGTACGACAATGGCAATCGGAACGTCATTATGCCAGTGAATATAATACGCCGGGTCATCGAGGATTCCAGCTATCCAATCTTGATGAACCGATGAAGGAGGACCTCCTGGATCATTTCTGGGGGTTTCGCCCATAGATTCGGGGATAGACATCACGTGCAGAGGTAGAATCGATGCTGCCCGGACATCGATCGTGTGACTAGGTTCTAAACCTCGCGCACACGGAACAAGCGACAAACGCGAAGAAGGAGCGGAACATGACGCATGGCTTCAAGGACAAAGTGGCGATTGTAACCGGTGGGGCTTCAGGGATTGGACAGGCTCTCTGCGAGGAACTCGGGAGACAAGGAGCAAAGATCGTTGCAGCAGACGTCAATCTGGAAGGGGCTGAACAAGTTGTCGCAGCCATCTCGAAAGCCGGTGGACAGGCAGAAGCGGCAAGCCTGGACGTGACCCAGTCCGAAGAGGTTCTAAAACTCATCGACCAGACGGCCTCCAAGCACGGACGGCTCGATTACATGTTCAACAATGCGGGAATCGCCAACCTGGGTGAAGTCCGCGACATGACTCCCGGACAATGGGACCGCATCATCCAAATCAACCTGATGGGCGTCGTTTACGGCGCGACCGCTGCCTATTCCCTGATGGTCAAACAGGGATTCGGGCACATTGTGAATACGGCTTCCCAGGCAGGCCTGTATCCCGTGTCGGGAACTACATCCTATACCCTCACCAAGCATGGCGTGGTCGGGCTTTCGACATCGCTCCGGACCGAGGGGGCCGGTCTGGGCGTGAAGGTGAGTGTGATCTGTCCGGGGCCTGTTGTATCGCGCATCGTAGAAGATGCCACGATGATGGGGGACTACGAGAAGAATGTCTTCAGTGATATTCCACAGTTCGTGTTGATGGATACGGCCAAGGCAGCAAGGGTGATCCTCCGGGACGTTGCCCGAAACCGAGCGATCATCATCTTTCCCTTCCACGCTCGCTTCCTCTGGTGGCTCCATCGGATCAGCCCGGCCATCCCCGAGTTCATCGCCCGAATGATGACCGAGGGAAATCGAAGATACCGCATCGAGCGCTAACAAGAGAAATGGGGGAAGGAGTCGTCATGGCACGAAAGAAATGGGACGCTATCGTGATCGGAGCAGGACCGGCAGGGGCTTCTGCCGCCCGGACCCTGGTGGCCGGAGGGTTGGATTGTCTGTTGATTGAGAAGAAGAAGCTGCCCAGACACAAGATGTGCTCAGGCATCCTGTCCCGTTGGACCATTGACTTCGTCCATCGAAAATTCGGTGCCATCCCGCGGGAGGTGTACTGTCAACCGAATTTCCTGAATGGATTTGCTCTTCACTTCCCTTCGCTCAGGTATCCGCTGGTGGCGAATTCCCGGGAAGCTATGCCAAACGTGTGGCGGTCCGCTTTTGACCATTTTCTGACAAAGGCAAGCGGGGCGCGGATCCGTGACGGCCTCGCCCTTCAACATATCGAAAAGCAAGCAGAAGGCTTCAAAATCACCTGCAACGACACTTCCAAGACAGAGCGATCGACAGCGGTTTCTTTCGCGTCAAACTACGTAGTCGCTGCGGACGGGGGCAACTCGAGGTCGATTCGAAGCATGATGCCGAAGGCATACCGGGGTCTGCCTTACGGAACCGGAATGCAGTTACACTACCGGGGCTTGATCGATGTCGATCCCGGACATTTCAATGTATTCTTCCATCGCGACATGGGCTTCTACTCCTGGGCCAACATCAAGGACGACGACATCCACGTCGGGGTGGGCGGCATCGGAACGCACAAACTGCCCCCCTATCACGCTGCGTTTGTCTCCCTCCTGGAAAAGAACTATGGCCTCGAGATCAGGGAAACCCTCATGCGGGAAGGCATGGCCGCCGTGATCCAGGCCCCACTGAATCGTTTCACCCTGGGCACCGGAAACTTCCTGGCCGCAGGGGATGCGGCCGGCTTCATGCACAACGGTGGAGAGGGCATCTCCTGCGCCTTGACCACCGGGAACCTGGCAGCAGAGGCCATTCTGTCGGCCGAGAAGACCGGGCTCGAAGCCCTCGATGTCTATCGCACCGCTGTCCGAGACGAGGCCGAACTGTGCCTGGACCAGTTCAACCCGCTCAGAATGATGAAGACATTCCCGTTCCAGATGGACCTGAAAGGGCTGTGGAAGAAATACTCCCTCAAAGAACTGTCCGTCATGTGGCAGGACATGAAGGCCTTCGGCGCTCAGGACAACGGTTTTGCCGATACAGGCATCGGGAAGATCTCGAAACAGAACATGCTCCACCGCCTCCGCCATGGGCACTACCGAATCGATTTGTAAAATAATAACGAGCGCAGTCCCACGCTCGTTTGATAATCTTCACACAGAGCTTTATGCAAGACGTCGAGCAAAAACCCAGACAACAGAATGACCGGATGGAGGCGTTTCTCCGGCACCCGGAGCGCAGCCTGATCCGTCTTTCGATCCCAATCATGATCGGCATGGGAATCCATATCCTCTACTCCATCGCGGACATGATCTTCGTGGGTCGACTTGGAAGCGATGCCATCGCGGCCGTTACCTTCTCCGGTTCTTTCCTGTTTCTATTGTTCTCCCTGAGTTCCGTGAGTGTTGGAGCCCAATCTCTCATCGCTCGAAGGTTGGGGGCAGGCGATCATCATGGGGCGAACCGCGCTGCCACCCATGCACTTCTTCTGGGCGTCTCCCTCGGGGTGGTCTTCTTCTTCCTTGGGCGACCCTTTACCGAAGAGATGCTCCGCCTCGTTGGGGCCCGGGATCAGGCCCTGGCCATGGGCACTGCATACATGAAGATTCTCTTCCTGGGGGCCCCGCTCCTATTCTTCAACGCCTCCTCCCGCGCCATCCTCACCGGCGAAGGAGATACCAAGACCCCGGTCGTCATCCTGGCCGCAGCAACGGGGCTGAATATCGTGCTCGACCCGATCTTCATCTACCTCCTCGGATGGGGTGTCCCCGGAGCTGCCTGGGCGACCCTCGCAGCTATGCTCGCAAGCTTTGTAGCCTATTTCACCTTCCTGTTCATCCGAAAGGCATCGTATGTATCCTTCTCACCCAGATTCTGCAGGCCTTCATGGGGTGTACTGAGGAACATCCTGAAGGTGGGCATCCCTGCGTCGATGACCATGATGATCATGAGCATCGGGGGAATGTGCTTTCATCGGATCCTTTCGATCTACGGGACCCATGCAGTGGCTGCCTACGGCCTGGGAGGCAGGGTGGACATGGTCATCATCCTGCCCTTCATCGGGGTCAGCACCGCCCTGCTGAGCCTCGTGGGTATGTACTACGGGGCTTCACGGGGTGACCTGGTTGACCGGATCGCCACCTACGCCATCAAATGGACCCTCCTCGCTTCAGTTGTGTTCGGCATCCTCGTGTACCTGTTTCCCGATATCCTTCTCCGGGTCTTCACCGACGACCCTGCCGTCATCACCATCGGCAAAACCTATCTCCGATACATTGTTTTCGCCTATCCGCTGATCGCCTTCAGCATGAACAGCGGCAGGATCCTCCAGGGACTCGGGCTCGGCCTGCAGAGCCTGGTGATCACCGCTAC
>JAUWSZ010000552.1 GCA_030609865.1 bacterium
GTTGTCGTTGCCTTCTTCTGCCTGAGCACCTACGCCGGTGCAGTCACGCTCCATGACGCGCAGAAGGGGGAGGATGTTTTCAGCTACGTGAAGAGAGTCAAAGGAGGATTCGACCAAACACTCTACCAGCAGGTCATAGGAGCCGCGAACCCTTACAAAGAGGGGGACGAGACGGTCGGGGTGGCTGCGAGTGACGACGCTTCGCGCAAGAATGCAAGGGCGCTTCTGGCGAACACGAAGGTCGGGGATCTGCATGATAACCCCCTGTTCGTGGACAACCAGCAGAAACTCATCTGGGCTACCACGGATGCGGCGCAGACCAAGAAGGTCCGGGCATGGACCATGGCCCAGCTCAAGCAGTTCATCCTGACCTCGTCCGAGCCCGAAATCAAGGCGATGATGGTCGGCCTGAACAGTGACGTGATCGCCTGCGTGACCAAGATCTGCAGCAACGAAGAGCTGATCGCGATCGGGCAGAAGGTCTTCAACCCGCTCCCTGGAAGGATGTGCGGTGCGAGGGGGTACATGAGCGCGCGAGTCCAGCCCAACTCGCCCACCGACAACATGGACGATATCGCCTGGCAGGTCTTCGACGCGTTTTCCTATGCCGTCGGGGATTTGCTGCTCGGAAACAACCCGGTGGACAGTGAGCTGGATAACATCACGAACGTCGAGAAGGTATTGCGGGACGTGATCTACACCTTCAGGCTCGAGGATGTGATGCCCTGGTGCGTGTTGTCTCACATCGACATCCAGGCAGAGGTCGAAAAGAAGCACCCGGGCATGACGGCCCTCTGGTTCCAGAGCCTGGCCGGGGTGGATGCTGCGAACAAGACCTTCGGCGTGAGTATCGACGGCATGATGCAATACGCGAAGGCGCGGGGGATCTCGAGATACGGGTTCTACTACGAGACCGGCCAGGGAGCCGACTTCACCAACGGAGCCGGCGAAGGCTTCGACATGGTCGTCCACGAGTCCCGGAAATACGGGTTTGCAAGGGCCCTGAACCAGGAATTGGACAAGGTGCAGCCCAGGGGAGGGTACACGCACTTAAACGACGTGGCCGGGTTCATCGGGCCGGAGATCTTCAAGACCCGGGAGCAGCTCGTTCGGTGCTGCCTCGAGGACATCGCCATGGGCAAGCTTCACGGGCTGTGCCTAGGCCTGGACATCTGCTCCACCCTGCACATGCCGGTGAGCCTGTCGGACCTGGACTGGTGTATCGATCAGATCATGCCGGCCAACCCCGCCTACCTGATGGCCCTTCCCACGAAGAACGACCCGATGCTGAGCTACCTGACCACCGCCTACCAGGACCACGTGCGCATCCGGCACAAATTCGGCTACAAGATCGACGACAAGATGTGGGCCTTCTTCAAAGAGCTCGGAGTGATCGACTCGAACGGCAAGGCCACGGAGCACTTCGGGGATCCGAACTGGGTCTATTACCAGTACAGGCTGAGGAAAGGCGACAAGCGCTCCATGGAGCGGATCATGGCAGAGGGCACGATGAGGATGCAGGAAGTGGAGGCTCGCGGCGTGCCCCTGGCCGTCGGCCATGGGAAGAACCCCTGGGACATGAATCCTGAGCTGTCCAAGAAGATCTGGGCCCTCTATGACGACGCCAAGGTCTCCCTGTGGGCCGAGTTCACGCCGGAGTTCATCAGCACGATTCCGAACGCCGTGACGATCACAACGAATTCCAAGGATCGTGAAGACTACGTTGCCCACCCGTCCACGGGCGAGGAACTGAGCCCCGCATCGATCGCCACACTCGAGAAGCTTCGAGACTCCTGGGGCGGAAAGGCCCCGGACGTGCAGATCGTGATCTCCGACGGCCTGAACGCCAAGGCGATCATGGACGAAGGGCACCTCGAACCCTTTCTCAAGGAACTTCGGAGAAAGCTGAAGGAAGCGGGGTTGACCGTGGATGAGAAGAACATCGTGGTGAAGGAAGGACGCGTGCGTGCCGGTTATGCGATCGGGGATGTGCTCTTCGCCAAGCCGGATGTGAACAAGCCGAAGGCGGTCCTGCACATCATCGGCGAGCGGCCCGGCTCCGGCCACCACAACTACTCGGTCTACATCGCCTCCCCGAAGGGGGACGTGTGGGCACAGAAGCAGGTGGACCACGACATCGTGAGGGTCGTCAGCGGCATTTCGGACACGGCAATGCAGCCCACTGCCGCGGCGAACCAGACGGTGAAGATCCTGCAGGAAATGATCTAACGCCGGGATGAGAACGATTCTACACGGATGAACGAAAAGGGCGCGGTTCTCGTGCCCTTTTCGCTTCTGGGCGTTTCTTCTTCGTTGATGAGCAAGGAAGGCATGAATCCCGAACAGCGCGAAGAGCTTACAGCGTATACAGTCCCGCCCCTTCCCCAGAAGATCAGGCTGTACCTCCTGGCGTTGGTGAAGGTGCCCTTCTACCGGTACGGGGAGATCGGGAACCTCCTGTACACGGTGGGCAAGAACATCCTGGACGGGGTGGTTCTGTATGCCATGTTCTCGATGGCAGAGCAGGAAATAGTAAAGGCGGCCGCGATTCTTGGGATTGCGGTGAAGTATGCCTACCCCGGGATTACGATTGTCAGCGCAAACCTCACCTCCGGATTCATCGATCGTCTGGAGTCCCTGGGGGAAGCAAGAAAGCAGACACGGGGGCTGGTTCGGGCGTATGTGGGGATCGGAACCGGACAGACGCTGGGCGGCTTGTTCCTGCTCGCCTGTTACCCGCCGGTATTCAAGGCCCTATTCTTTGGAACCCAGTACCCCACGGCTGTCATCAGGAACATCATTGTTGCGCTCTACGTCCTCCATCATATCTGCGATGGTTCCGCCCAGATCGTGGAGGGCCGATGCTGGTTTAAAGTCATCGAGATCAAGATCCGTACGGGAGAAATTCTGAAGCTTTCGCACAATTTTTGGGTCATCTATGCCCTGTCACAGAATCTTCAGCTCATCCTGGGACAGCTCTTTCTGTGGAGTTCCCTTTTCCTGACGGTCCGGTTGTCTCCCAATCTCACGCATCCCGTGTTGATCGGGACGCTCTCGTTTGGCTTCTTCTCGCTGGCCTTCTCGAAGTTCATGCTTCCGGTTGCGTACAAACTCAGATTGTGTTCATGATGAAGAAAGGTTGGTAGGGTCGCTTTCCAATGCTGAAGCTCGACGGTGTTCGATATTCGATCGATGACAAGGAAATCCTGACAGGCATATCCCTTCAGTTCGAGCCGTTCAAGATCCACGGGATTGTCGGCCCGAACGGCTCCGGAAAATCGACCCTGCTCAA
>JAUWSZ010000340.1 GCA_030609865.1 bacterium
CAGGGTTGCCCCGGCGTGCCGCGTGCCGGGCTGGAGAGGCTTGGAGAAGAGGGGGCTGTCCTGCGGATCATCGAACCCGAAGAGCATGCCCGCTGTCTGCTCGAAATTCCTCTGAAACTCCTCGAGGGTCAAGGGGGCAGGGGCGTCGAATATCGGGTCAGGGTCAGCAATCTCCCTGAGCCGCACCTCCTGGTAGATCTGCAGGAACCTCTCCCGGCTGCCGTGACAGGCAAAGAATGCACACCGATGCTCGAGGATCGGCTGGATGTGCTTTACAAAATAGGCAAAGTCCACATCCGGAAGGCTCGCAGAATCCGATCCGGTGTGCTGCTCCCCGCAGGCGCAGGCAAACAGTCCCACCACGAGCAGGCCGCAGACCCGCCCGCGAAGCCGCCTTGCCCCTGCCTCCGGCACCCGCCGGGGCACAGGTTGCCGATCGCGGTTCACGAAGTGTCTCAAGGCTGACTCGCTTCCTGAGCGGTCTCAGCGGGCCGGGCCTCTTCTGCGCCCTCCCCCATCAGTGCTTCGATATCCTTTATGTACTTCTCTATGTAGTCCTTCTTGAATCCCACGTAAACCTTTTCCACCTTCCCGGTCGGTCCGATCAGGTACGAAGCCGGGACGCCCACCGGGGCGAAGGCGTTGATCACCTTCTGTTCATTGTCGTAGAGCACGACAATGTCCAGGCCGGCCTTCTCGAGAAACTTGTCCGCCGCCTTCCGTTTTCGATCCATGTTCACGGCGAGGAGAACGAACGGCCGGTCCCTGTACTTCTCCCGTATGGCTACCAGCTCCGGGAGCTCGACCTTGCACTCGGGGCACCAGGAGGCCCAGAAATTCAGGAACACCACCTTGCCTTTCGCATCCGCGGGGTACTCGAAGGTGCCGCCACCGCCCTCCTCCAGGGAGAACGACTCCACCGCGTCCCCCGCACCAAGCCCCGCACCCGCAGGGGTCGCACACAGCAGGCTCGCGAGGACAAGGGCCCCCCCAAGGCAGCCTGATCCAAGAAGAACCGGGTTCGTTCGTATCATGCCCTCGTCTCCTTCAGTAGTACAGGTACACGCCCGTCCCGATCAAAAGGCCTTCCTTTTTCTCGAGCAGGGCATAGTCCTCGTAGTTGATGTAGAAGTACTCCACCTTGGCGTCAAAGGAAGCCTCGTCAAAGACCCAGAACGCTTCGGTCCGGTACTGGAACTGAGGACCGAGGAGATGGGACTGCAGTGTCCCAATCTCACGATCCCGGGACATGTACTCCTGCAGGACATCGTACGACTCGCGATAGAAGTCCGCACGGCTCTGGTTGTGAAACCGGTAGCGGAACCTCAGCGTAACCGGCGGGGAAACCTGCCAGTAGGCCTGCAACAGGACCGTCTGCGCCGCCATTCCCCAGGTGTCGAAGTAGAGCCGCAAGGATTGCTCCAGGTACCACTTTTCCGCAACGTTTTCCTTCAGCCTCCCGGTAAAGGAATTGCGGAACCGTTGGGACGGGTGGGTTTCAGGGACACTGAACGCCGCATCAACGGTAGACGCCGAACCGACAGGAACGAGACGGTACGGGCTCGCCTGGTACCCGTCCAGGTATTCCAGGGAGTAAATGAACTGGCCGATCCACCGAGGGGAGATGAGCTGGGTCAGGGAGATATTCGCACCCACACCGGTCAGGTCCTCCTTGAAGAACTCGTCGTTGACGCGGCCGACCTCATCCCATCGGACGGAGAGGCTCAAGCCCACCGTGAAGTTCCGCTGGAAGAGTTCCTGGGAGACATTGGCCAGAAAGGCATGGGAGATGTAATCGTTCTCCGTGCTGTAGCTGAACCCTCCGCCCATCGTGGTCAGCTGCCTCCGGTGCTGAAGCCCGAGGGTGAAACTGTGCCGGGTCTCCTCATACCCCATGCTTGGCGAAGCGGTGCTCACCACATCTACGGAAGCGCAGCTCTGGATGTCGGCAAGGTACTGGAAGCTCAGGGAGGTCTCCTCGAAGATGTCCTTCTCGAGGAGGACCATGGGGGTAACGATCGTCGAGGAGTCGTCATCCACGTAGACGCTCACGCGTGCGAGCGCCCTGTCTTCGGCCATCGACACGTTCCCGGAAAGGAACAGGGCCAGGAGGATAACGAAGGGCAATGCCGGTGCAGCGCCTAGCCCGCATATTGCACGAAACTTCGTCGCCATATGCCTCCACAATCTACCGCCGCGCGTCAGTTGCACCCACAGCCACCGCCGCCCGACTCGAACCCGCCTACAGCCCCTTCCCGTGCATTGTAGTAGCCGTGATCGAGTGCATTCTCCTCCGCTTCCGCGTCGAAGGTCATCACATCCCGGGCCAGTATGTCCCGTTCCCAGGGCTTCACTCGTGTACAACCGGCACTGAAAGCAACCAGGGCGAGACAACCCACTATGCACAGCCGTTTCCTCATAGGTACATCTCCGTTCACCAATAGGCGCCCGCCCGAAAGATGAAATACTCGCCGATGGCGATCATCACCCAGCCGAAGCCCTTCTTGATCCTCTCCATCCAGTCCCCGGATTTCGGCAGGGAGGCGAGGGCCCCGGAAAAGGTCCCGGCAACGATGATCAGGACACACATCCCCATGGCAAACAGGAACAACATCGTCCCGCCGAGGAACACGTTCCCCTGGGTGGCCACATAGGTGAGGATCGTGGCCAGCACCGGCGCTGTGCAGGGGCCCACGATCAGGCCCGAGGTCACCCCGATCGCAAAGGCGCCCAGGAACCCCTTTCGCGCCTTTGCCGTACCGGCCCCGGACAGGAATCCGGGCAAGGGCAGCTCGAACACCTCCAGCATGTTCAGGCCGAACAGGAGAATGATGTTCCCCACGACCAGGAACACGTAAGGGCTCTGGGTCAAGGCGCCGAAGATCTTTCCGCTCAACGCCGCGAAGACCCCCAGGGCGGTGTAGGTCACCGCGATGCCGAGTGCATACAGGATGGAGAGGACAAAGGCCTGTGTACGCGACGTGACACCCCGCGCACCGATGAAGGTGACCGTGATCGGGATGATCGGGTAGACACAGGGGGTGAAACTCGTGGCCAGCCCCCCCAGAAAGGCCAGGCCGAGCGCGAGCAAAGGCGCGGTTTGCAGGGCCTCCGCCAGTCCTTCTCCCATGACCTGTCCTCCTTCTGCGTGGGAGCAGCCAAAAAAGAACAGCCCCTGACGATAACACGGCCTACCGGGCAAAAGCAGCCGACATCTTTCCGTCCTTGAAATCCTGCCAGAAGGGAGAGATATCCCGGAGATTCTCGATGATGGGCGGCATGTGCTTCAGGAGATGGTCGACCTCTTCTTCCTTGCTGTAAATGCTCAGGCTGAGCCGGATCGACCCGTGTGCAGCGGTAAAGGGAACGCCCATGGCCCGAAGCACGTGGGAAGGCTCCAGCGAGCCGGAGGTGCAGGCAGAGCCGGAGGAGGCGCAGACGCCGACCTCGTCGAGCATCATGAGGATGGATTCTCCCTCCACGTATTCGAAGCACACGCTGCTCGTGTTGGGAAGCCGGTTCGCTGTGTCTCCGTTGACGAGCGTGTTCGGAATGCTCGCGACGAGGCCCTTTTCCATCCGATCCCTCAACGCCGGAACGCGCGTATTCTCTTCTTCCATATTTGCGAGGGCCAACTCGGCCGCCTTGCCCAGGCCTACGATGTAGGGCACGTTCTCGGTCCCGCCTCTTCTGCCCTTCTCCTGATGCCCGCCTTTCATGAGCGGCGAAAACTTGGTCCCTCTCCTCAGGTACAGCACACCGATCCCTTTGGGCGCGTGCAGCTTGTGCCCGGAAAGGGAGAGCATGTCGATAGGCTGCTTGCTCATATCGAGGGGAATCTTGCCAACCGCCTGCACGGCATCCGTGTGGAAGGGGATCCCGCGCGCCTTCACGATCTCGCCGATCGCGTCGATCGGGAAGATCACACCCGTCTCGTTGTTGGCATACATGATGCTGACCATCGCCGTATCGTCGCCGATCACCGACTTGAGCTCCTCGAGGTCCAGCTGTCCCTTCCGATCGACCGAGAGCTCCGTAATCCGATAGTCCTTGCTTCTCAAGTACGGACACAGGTTCCAGACAGCGGGGTGCTCCACCCGGGTGGTCACGAAATGACGCTTTTCCGGATAACGGTCCAGGGTGCCCATGATCGCGGCATTGTCACTCTCGGTGCCGCAACTCGTGAAGATGATCTCGTCCGGTTGCGCCCCGAGAAGGGAGGCCACCCTCTCCCGGGCATCTTCCACCTTCCGGTTCACCTGGCCCCCAAAAAAGTGCATGCTGGACGGGTTGCCGTAGAGGTCATGGAAATAGGGCAGCATCTCCTCCACGACTTCCGGAGAGACCTGGGTCGTTGCGTTGTTGTCGAGGTAGACCGTCTTTGTCATGGCGTCATTTCCTCTACTTCGATTTCAGGGCTCACGAATTCCCGGAGCTTTTCCTGCACGTAGCCCTTGAGGGTGAATTCAGAACTCGGACACGAGGAGCAAGTCCC
>JAUWSZ010000349.1 GCA_030609865.1 bacterium
AGGATGTTCTCGCCCAGCAGGCCCATTGCCGAGGCGTCCCGAACGGCGATCTTCAGGTGTTCCACGGCGATCGGGTACTCTGCCCGGACGTAGATGTAGCCCTTGGAGGCCCCCATGGCGTACCCGGCGATCAGCATGCCTTCCAGCACCCGGTGGGGGTCTCCTTCCAGGACCGCCCTGTCCATGAACGCGCCCGGGTCACCCTCGTCGGCGTTACAGACCACGTACTTCGGGTTGCCGTTGGCGGAACGGGCGAACCGCCATTTCCTGCCCGTGGGGAAACCTGCACCGCCCCGCCCACGAAGTCCGGACCGCTCCATCTGATCGATGACCTCCTCCGGACGCATGGCCGCGAAGGCCTGGGCAAGGGCCTTGTAGCCGTCGTTCGCGATGTAGTGAGACAGGTTTGTGGGGTCGATCTTCCCGCAGTTGGCGAGCACCCTGCGATGCTGGTTGCGGTAGAAGGGGATATCGCCTGGATGTACGCAGAGCCTCCCCCGCTTGTCCTCCTCCCGGTAGAGCAGCCGTTCAACGATCTGGCCGCCCAGGATCGTTCGGCTCACGATCTCCCGCGCATCTTCCGGGTCGACCTGCTGGTAGAAGAGGCCCAGCGGATCGATGGCCATGACCGGGGCCCTGGCGCAGAAGCCGTGGCATCCGGTCTCCCGGATCTCCACGTCGTCAACGAGCCCCTTGCGGATTACCTCTTCGGAGAGGGCATCGCGCACCTCTGCCGCACCGTATGCGCGGCATCCTGTCATGCAGATGCGGATAACGGGCTTGTCATGATCGATCCGCTGAACGATCCCGTTGCGGACCTTCTCGAGCCCCATGATCGACTCAACCCTCTCCATGTCCCTTCTCCTTTTCCGAAGGCGCGTACTGCTTCAACACGCTCATGACCCTGGGAGGGGCCAACTTTCCATAATACTCCCTGTTCACCATCATCGTGGGCGCCAGGAAACAGGCCCCAAGACAGGCGACGGTCTCCAGGGTGTAGTTCAGGTCCGGCGTGGTTTCCCCGGGCTCGATCGCCAGGTTCTGCTTGAGGAGCTTCAACACCGACCCGCTCCCGCGGACGTGGCAGGCGGTTCCTCGACACACCCGGATGATGTTCTTTCCCCGCGGGGTCGTGTAGAACTGCGAGTAGAAAGTCACGACCCCCTGAACCTCGCTCGGGAAGAGGCGGAGGGCCCGGGCGATGGGCTCCATGGCGTCCGGGGGAATGTACCCGTATTTTTCCTGGACCTGCTGGAGGAGCGGGATCAGGGCCCACCGCTCCTCCTTGAACCCCTCCAGGATCGGCTCCAAGTCGTTCAGGTCCACTTCCTGCTGTACGGCCTCATTCGCTGCCATGCTCTACCTCCACCCTAACGGCAAGTCGGTGCGTTTGGGGCGCACCGTGTTCAGGGTCACGGGCGTCCAGGCTGGAAAGCCCTTCCGGCGATTGTTCCCCCAGGGACGTGGCGACAACAATGCCCCTTGGGATTCGTTCTGACATCGCGATGCGGGTCCGCAGGGAACCCTGCGAGGATTACACCAGAGCTGGGTCCCCGTACTCGATTCCGAGGGGCCCGGCGTCGAAGGGGTTCATCGTGACGCCGCCCTCCCTCGCTGCCCCGAGAAGCACCCGTGAGCGTGCAGTCCTTACACCGTCCGCGGAATGGAAAAGGGTTGCCGTCGTCAGGAGCCAGAGGGGGAACTCGTCAGGGGGTGCGGAAACCGCGCCGTCCAGGGGGCCGAGGGCCAGGTCTTCCGGTATGTAAGCAGGCCTGCCGGCATGCAGGATCGGCGTGCCGGGATCCTCTTCGTCCAGACAGGGCCAGAAGATGCCTTCTCGTTCGAGTTCCAGCCGCTTGAGCGTGATCCCCCGGTAGGCCGGGATCCGTTCGTTGATCTCGGAGAGCACCTCTTCGGGCGTCTGGCAGGAAACTTCGGACCCCATGCGGCCCATCAGGTCCGCGAGGATCGCCCCGTCGGGCCGTGAATCCCCCCGCGGCTCGATTGCCCGCCGAAACCTCTGAACCCTTCGCTCCAGATTTGTGAAGGTTCCCTCTTTTTCCGCGAAGCTCGCGGACGGGAGAACCACATGGGCAAGGTTCGCCGTCTCTGTCAAGAAGAGGTCCTGAACCACGAGCAACTCCAGCCGGGATAGGGCTTCGCGGACCTTTTGCGCCTCAGGACAATCCCTGACAGGGTTTTCCCCCACGATGTAGAGGCCCTTGAGTGTGCCTGCAAGGGCGGCCTCGAGCATGGAGATGTAGTCCATGCCCGGCTCGGAAGGAAGGGAAGCGGACCATGCGGCCTCGAACCTTGCCCTGGCCTCCGGGTCCGTCACTTCCTGATGTCCAGGGAGCCTGTCCGGGCACGCGCCCATGTCCAGCGCGCCCTGATCGTTCAGAGAAAGGGCAACGGGGAACAGGCCACATCCCTTCTGCCCGGGATCTCCGGCAACCAGCAGCATGATTGCGAGAAGGCTGCCTGATTGCGAGGCCCCCTCCTCCCGGGCAATCCCGGCGCCCGGGATGACGGCGAGACGTCTCCCGGATGCGAGCCTTCCGGCCGTGTCCTTGAGCAGTCTTGCCGGAACCCCTGTGAGGTCCTCGACTCGTTCCGGCGTGAATGTCTCGACGGCGGAGCGTATCTTGGCCAGGCCGTTCTTTCCGAGGGCTTCCTGCGCCGAGGCGGACGGTCCGACCGTCAACATCTGGTTGAGGAGACCGGACAGGAAGGCTGTCTGGGTCCCCGGAGCGGGCCGGATCCAGGTGTCGGCGAACCCGCGGTTGAGCGTCCGGGGCAAGGGATCCACCAGGGTCAGGCGAGCGCCCTCGAGCTTGACGGCCTGCTTGATCGTCTGCCCCAGGATGGGGCTGACGGCCAGGGGGTCCGCTCCGACAACGAGAATCTCTTCGGCTTCCCGTATGTGGGAGATGGGATGGCTCATGGCGCCGCACCCGAGTACGCGTTCGATGCCGGCGAGAAGGGCGGCACCACGGAGACGCGCGCCGGAATCGATGTTGTTGCTGCCGAGAACGCTTCGCACGAACCTCTGGAGCAGATAGTTCTCCTCGTTGGAGGCCCGGGAGGCACCGAGCGCGCCCAGTGTTCGCCCCCCATTCTGTTCCTTCAGTTCCCTGAGACGGCCGGCCACGAGATCCAGCGCTTCGTCCCATCCGACAGGGACCAGGTCGCCGTCGCGGCGTACGAGCGGGGACGTGAGCCGCTCGCCGGAGTTGACGAAGTCGAGCCCGAAATGCCCCTTCACGCAGAGCGAAACGTGGTTCACCGAATCCTTGTCCTCTGCAGGCCTGGACCCGACGATGAGGGGGTCCCGGTGCTCGAGGATAATTGCGCAACCCGTTCCGCACAGGGGACAGACGGTCCGCGTGGCCTGGCTGGCGGTGTTGGTCGACACGCGGGTGCGTTCGGACAGGGCGCCGGTGGGACAAACCGAAACACAAATCCCGCAGAAGTTGCAATCGGTTTGTTCCAGGGGAACGTCCAGGTGTGTGGCCGGCCTCGATTCGAAGCCCCGGTCCGTGTAGTCGATGGCTCCGACCACGGCGATCTCCCGGTCGGCCCTGATACAGCGGCCGCAACGTATGCACTTGCTCAGATCCCGCTGGATGAACGGATTCAGGTCCACGACAGGGTGATAGGTGGGGATTTTTTCCAGGCTGCTCAGGCCGATTCCCAGGTCGGTGGCGATCTTCCTGAGCTTGCACCGGTTCCCCTTGTCGCACACGATGCAGGTGTCCGGGTGGCTGGCCAGCATCAGTTCCACCACGACGCGCCGGTTCTCGAGGACCCGTTGCGATCGGGTGTTGATGACCATGCCCGCCGTGATCGGCGTGACACACGAGGCCAGGAGCCTTCCGGTGGATTCATCCTCCACGAGGCAGACCCGGCATGCGCCCAGGGGGCTCAGGTGGGAGTCGTAGCAGAGGGTGGGGATCTCGATGCTGACTTCCGTGGCCAGCTCGAGAATCGTCATCCCTGGATGACCGGATACCTCGGACCCGTCGAGTGTAATGGTGATGGGTTCCACCAGACCTCCTCCTTGAAACAACTAGTGTGGTGACTCATAAGTTCTGTCCCCATTTCTGGGGATTCATCTTCCATGACCGTTTGCGTCTATCTCGTCCGGGGCGTCGTCCTCGTCGATCATGTACGGAGCGCTTTCTTCACGCACATTAGCTGATGGAGAGAATCTGTGGCCCAGGCAACGAACTGCAACTCGAGTTGATAGACATCCAGTTTCTCGTGATCGAGTTGATGCCGTATTACAATCCCCTCTCTTCGGTTCGAGGACGAGGACAAGCGATAGTGGGGCAAATACCACGCCTACAGTGCACAACTCGAATTGCCAAAACCACGGACGCAACTCTTGAGCCGGGGTACTAGGATTTCGTCACGGGTGCTTTCATGTCAACCGAGATGATTCTCCCTTGTCCGGCTGAGGGTCTTAGGC
>JAUWSZ010000200.1 GCA_030609865.1 bacterium
GAACAGGATCTTCTCGTTCCGCTCGTACAGAGAGATGTGTCCCGGGTGGTGCCCGGGAGTGTGGATCACCTCGAAGGCATACGCGCCGCAGGCCAACACATCCCCCTCCAGAACGTTCCTGTCCGGCGAGGTCTCGGAAATCGGGCAGAAGGCCGCGTAGAAGTCCAGGATGTCGAACTGGTTTCCGGGGAAGTGTTCCGCCACCAGATCTGCATCGAAGGCCCGATTCAGCAGACGGTTGTCCTTCATGTAAGGAGCATCCACCTCGTGGTCAATGACGGTCAATCCGGGAATCCGCTCGCGGAAATAGGCGATCGCGCCCATGTGGTCCGCGTGGGTGTGGGAGATGATCGCCGTATGAACATCCGCGACGTTCAACCCCTCTTGCTCGAAAAGGGCGAGGGTCTGCCGGATGTTCTCCTCTCCACCCCCACCAACCTCGACACAGACCAGGCCATCGGCGTCGCGAATCACCACGAGGCTCGAGGAATCCACGATCCCCTTCTTCTCGACTTGCAGGAAGTGTAAGCCTTTTCTAAGTTCCATGGTCTGCTTCCTCGCGCGTTGTCTTGAAACGCAGAGGATAGAGGAAGAGGTCCCGACCGGTCAAATGGTTTCCCGGGCACTGGACGGAAATGAGGGAGGTGAGGTAAACTGCCGACTTTCAGCGACCGCAGGTCTTCGATCGTACTTCATACGGTTACAGAGAACGGTGCCCCATGAACGTTGACTCGGTGATGCAATCCTTCAGCCGGGGGATCATCCGATACCGCTGGCCGTTGTTGGCCCTCATCACCCTGATCACCGTGGGGCTGATCTACGCCGCGAAGGACCTGGTCGTAGACAACGACTTCGACAACTGGCTGCCCGAGAATGACCGGGTGTCCGAGCTCTATCGCATGGCGGACGAGCAATTCTCGTCCAACGCCCTCGTCTTCGTGGTCCTCGATTGTACCGAGCAAGGGGTCTTCCACCCCGTCTCTCTTCGCCTCGTCCAGCGATTGACCGATGCGCTGGAAGCCATCGACGAGTTGTTCAACGTATCCAGCCTCACGAATATCATCGATATCCGAAAGACGGATTTCGGGGTCGAGGTGGGGGACCTGATTCCCGAGATCCCCGAATCCAGGGAGGAACTGGATGCACTGAAGACCTATGTGCTCTCCAAAGAGATGTACGTCAATTCCCTGATCTCGGAGGATGCGGCGTACACGGTCATCGTCACGAACATAGACGGCAACGCCGATGAGGTGATCGCTGCTGCCAAGGTCATCCGAACCGTTGAAGAGGTGGCCGGGGACCATCCCTATTTTTTTGGCGGCGAGGCAGCGCTCCACCTTTATGCCGACAAATACATGAACCAGGATCTTGCCATTCTGACCCCGGTCATGCTCGTCGTCATGATTGCCATTCTCGCCGTCAGCTTTCGTCGATTCTGGGGCGTGGTGCTCCCCCTGGCCCTGGTCGTTCTCGGCATCCTGTGGACCTTCGGCCTCCAGGCCCGGTTCGGAATCCCGGCCACCGTATTCACACCGGCAGCCATTGTGCTCCTGATTGCCATGGGGGCCGACTATTCGGTCCACATCTACAACCACTATATGCGCCGCGGAGCCATCCAGGTCTCCACCGCCCAGATCACGCTGCCCGTCGTCATGAGCGCGGTAACCACGATCGCCGGGCTTCTGACCTTTGGCGTGACCCGGATCGACCTGCTGCGGTTCTTCGGTCTCGTCCTTGCCCTCGGGCTTGGCGCAGCGTGCCTGCTCTCGATCGTGTTGCTCCCGATCTGCATCCACCTGTTCCGGGCCAAGCCGGAGCCGGTCGATCAAGGGGAAGACAGACAAGAGCACATCCTCTCCAGAACGCTGATCCGGATGGGTGTCTGGGTACATGGCCACGCCAAAGCAACGATAGCCGTCACCTTGATCGGACTGATCGTCATGGTATTCGGCATCTTTCGTATCACCACGAACGTGGATTTTGCAGAACTCATGCCCGAGGATTCGCCGCCTCGCCTCGGGCTCAATACGCTTCGGGACCACTTCAGCGGCGCCTACCCGATCACCCTCTATTTCCGGGGGGACATGGAAGACCCGGCCCTGATGCAAATGCAGGACTATCTCGAGAACTACATGCGCTCTCACGATCTGATCGCCGGGTTCACTTCCATCAACGGGCTGATCGCCGAGGAGAACTGGCTCATGAACGGCGTCTTTGCCGTTCCGGAGACGAGAGAGGGGATCGCCAACCTGTGGCTTCTGCTCGAGGGAGAAGAACTGCTCAGAACCTTTGTGGACGCGGATCGGCGTCAGAGCCTGGTCACCGCCCTGGTCAAGAGGAGCGAGTCAGACGTGATGAGGCGCCTCTCGAGGGCCGTCTGGGATTTTCTCGACAACCATGTTTCGGATCAGGTTGTCGAGATCGACCCGGCCCGATTGTCTCCGGAGAGCCTGCAAGTGCTGCGCAGGATGCAAATGCGTGAGGCTGCACGCCAGCTCGCCTGGCTGGCCCAGGGTTACGACAAACCGCGATTGTACGATGCGGATCTCTTCCTCAAGGGCCTCGAGGAACGATTCCCGGAGGTCGACCGAAGCCTCGCCCTCGAGCCCGTGTGGGAGGCGAGCCGGACCTACCTCGAAGACGAAACCGTGGAGGTCCTTCCGCCAGGGCTCATCGACCGACTGATGGTCCTCCTGCAAGACAACGGACAAAGACTGACCACGCCCGAACTCGGTGATCAGCTTGCACAGGTCATCGCAGGAAGCAAGGTCATGGACGCCGAGGATGCCGCGTCCACGGCCACCGGGGTGCTGAACCGGGCTGCTTCCGCCCTTCGCCTCCAGCGCGCCTCTTCCCTGCGGGCATCGATGGCGCCTCTCGTCTCTCCCCAGCTGGCGGAACACAAGGATTTCCGGAAGCGTGCCGCCGGGGTCTTGTGGAGGCTTTGGACGAAACGGCCGGTCTTCTTCAGCTCCCGAATCGAGTCCTTTCCTGAGATCGACCGCTCTGCAATGGTCACCAAACCGGTCCGGGTCGACCAGACCGGTATGGCAGACCTGATTCGACGCTTCGACGATCTGATCTACCTCAGCCAGATCCAGAGCATGATATTGGCATCCCTGATCGTCCTGGCCCTGGTGTCTCTGACCCAGCGCTCCTTCCGTAGAGGGCTGATCTCCCTCGCCAGTGTGCTCGTGCCCATGGTGTTCATCATGGGGTTGATGGGCTGGACAAAGATCCCGCTGGATTTCGGAACCGCCCTCTTCGGCGCCCTGATCATCGGGCTGGGCGTGGATGGCTCGATTCACTTCCTGCACCACTACCATGACCTGCAGCTCAGGGGAATTCACGGCGAGGAAGCACTCCGAAGGAGCATGGGGCACGTGGGCAAGGCCATCGTAACGGCCAATGCCACCACATGCTGCGGGTTCCTCGTGCTCATGTTCTCGAATACGGCCATGCTGAGGAACTTCGCGATCGTGAACGCCCTGGCCATTTCCCTGGTAACCCTCTCCCTGCTGACCTTCATGCCTGCCCTGGTCACCCTCTTCCACGTGGATAAAGACAGGGATCAGGGGTCAGGGATCAGCGCGTCGAAACCTAATCATTTATAGAAAGCGCGAGCAACCTTCTTGACAAGGAACGCGCTTCCGGTTTAGATTGTACTGAACGGTCAGTTTATTCTTCTGATCCCCTTCGCACACCTTGCCGGGAGGGCATCGTGGCACGTCCGAGGGTTGCCTCTACGAAACGGGGGGAGCGAACCCGAAACCATATCCTGGAGGTCACCCGGAAGCTGCTCGCCCAACCCGGTTTCCGGGGCGTAACCCTCGATCAGATCGCCGAAGAGACCGGCACCGCGAAGAGCAGCATCCTGTGGCACTTCGGCACCAAGGAGCATCTGCTCCTCGAGGTGCTGGACGGCATCATGCGCGACCTCGAAACCAGCTACCGCCATAGCTACCCGGACAACCTTCCACTGACGAAGAAAATGCGACTCCTCATCGAGGACTACGTCCGCCTCATGGAGCAGTGCCCGGAGCTGGGGACCGTCTTCTTCGGGATGCTCTTCGATGCGGAACTCATCAACGCCATCCGGGACCGCGCAAAGGAGATGTACCGGGAATACCGTGAGTTGATCATACACCACCTCACCGATTCGGGCGTCCCGGTCACGGAACACCTTGCAGCCGCGGTGGCCGCCTTGCTCGACGGCGTGTTCATACAGTGGTACCTGGACCCACAAGGGATTGACATGCGAAAGGTGTTCGAGTCCGTCGTGAGCGGGTTGGAGTCTCTCTACTCTCAGGGCTCGGTGCAGAAGACGGGCGTTTCGAAGAGGCGAGCCAAGGCGAAGAAGGCGAAGGTGCACCATGAATGTTGATGCTGTGATGCAGTCCTTCAGCCGGTATATCATCCGATATCGATGGGTGTGGCTGGCCCTCATCGCCCTGATTACCGCTGCCCTCCTTAACGCGACGAAATACCTGGTCGTAAACAACGACTACGACAACTGGCTGCCTGCGAACGACAGGGTCTCCGAGCTCTATCGCCTCGTGGACAAGCAGTTCTCGGCGACGGCCATCCTGTTCACGGTCCTGGATTTTTCGGAGAAAGGGGTTTTTCACCCCGATTCCCTCGCCCTGGTCCAGCGCATGACCGATGCCCTGGAAGGCATCGACGATCTCTTCAACGTCTCCAGCCTGACGAACATCGTCGACATCCGGAAGACAGATTTCGGGGTCGAGGTTGGCGATTTGATTCCGGAGATCCCCGAATCCAGGGAGGAGTTGGATGCCCTGAAGAAGTATGTGCTCTCGAAAGAGATGTACGTGAATTCTCTCATCTCCTCGGATGCAGCCTACACCGTGTTTATCGCCAACATTGACGGCAGCTCGGATGAAATCGTCACGGCAAAGAAGGTCCTCGATACGATCGACGAGGTGGCCGCCGGCCATCCCTACTACTTCGGAGGCGATCCGGCTCTGCTCCTGTACGCGGATCATTACATGAAGAAGGACCTGACCTTTCTCGTCCCGTTCGTCCTGGTCGTCATGGTCGTCATCCTCGCCTTCAGCTTTCGCAGGGTTTGGGGGGTGCTCCTGCCATTGAGTCTGGTCTTCCTGTGTGTTGTCTGGACCTTCGGGCTCCAGGCGCTGTTCGGGATCTACTCGAACATGCTCACAACGGGGGTCGTGGTGCTCCTGATCGCCATGGGCGCCGACTATTCGGTCCACATCTACAACCATTACTTGAGGCGGGGAGACATCGAGGTCTCGACTGCTGAGATCACCCTTCCGGTGATCATGAGCGCTGTGACGACGATCGCGGGTCTTCTGACCTTCGGCCTGACGAGGATCGACCTGTTGCGGTTCTTCGGGATCGAGCTGGCTTTCGGCCTTGGATCCGCCTGCCTGCTTTCGGTCGTGTTGCTCCCGGTCTGCCTCTATCTGTTCAAGGCCAAGGCACACCCCGTCGTGGGAAGCGAGGAAAGACAGGAAGACGCGATCAATCGATGGTTGGCCAAGGTGGGCGTCTGGGTCCACCGCCATGCCAAGCTGACCCTTGCGGCTTCCTTGATCGGCATGGTCGTCATCGGATCGGGCCTGTTCCGGATAACCACGAACGCGGATTTCGTCGAATTCATGCCCGAGGACTCCCCACCCCGCGTGGGCGGGAACATTCTCCGGGACCATTTCAGCGGTTTCTACCCGATTTCGATCTATTTCCAGGGGGACATGGAGAATCCGGCCCTGATGCAGATGGAGAACTACCTCGAGAACTATCTGCGCTCTTACGATTTGACCGATGCTTTTA
>JAUWSZ010000314.1 GCA_030609865.1 bacterium
AAGGCCTACATTGACTGCTTCGCCGGCATATCCACAACGAACGCCGGGCACGCCAACGAGGCCATACTCGCCGCTGCGAAGGCCCAAAAGAAGTCATGGAAGGCTAAGGGCTTGTCAGGCTACAGAAGTTGAGGCAGTCTTGCGATTTATCGGACGATCGGACGGGCGTGGGGAGGGGTGTCGGATCGTAGATGGCGGGCCACGACCAGCGCATCAACGGCCCTGCCCCGTATTTCGATGTGCACCTTCTCCTCCTTGACGATGTTGCTGTCCATGTAGGCCAGGCAGATGGGACGCATCTTGTGTTGATCCGTTTGCCTGACGAGCGACCCTTCGTCCTCGAAGACCCAGTAGGGCACCATCGTTCCGCTCGTGACGGTTCCGATGTGCCGGTCCCCATTGAACACCTTGGCCCCGGCGCGTGCGATCCCCCGACCCGTCAGCGCGATCGGCCTGATCACGCGCGGGAGGTCCGAGATGGCCGAAAAATCCTGCGAGAGGATTTTCTCCAGGGCGGCGAGCTGCTTCTGGAGGGCCGCCCTGCCGACGAACTCTCCCTTGAGAGGGGAGAGACTCAATGCAAACCTCGTGAGCGGGACCGCCAGGATGGGGATCTCCTTTCCTTCGGGGTCCTGGCCGAACTCGTGGCCGTAGAGGGGAAGGCCCGCTTCCAGACGTAGCGTGTCTCTTGCACCGAGACCCACAGGGGTGGCCCCCTTCTCCACGAGGAGGTCCCAGAGGGCAAGCCCGCTTTCTCGTTCTGCGAAGAGTTCGAAGCAGAGGGGCTCGCCTGTGTACCCGGTGCGACTGACCTTGACCCGTGCTCCGCCTACGGTCACGACGCCGACGGCGTTCCGCGAGGGCTCGGGAAGCCGACCGGACTCGACCACCTGCTCCAGCAAGTCCTGAGACGTGGGCCCCTGCAACGCGAGCATGACCATCTCTTCGGTGAGGTCGAGCAGTTCGACTTCTCCGAACGCCCCGACCCGGGCCTGAAGGTGTTCCCAATCCTTCTGGCGGTTGGAAGCGTTGACGACCAGCAGATACTCTCGCTCGTCGAAGCGACACAGATAGGCGTCGTCAACAGCGCCTCCTGACTCGTTAGGGATGACCGTGTACTGCGCCCCGATCGCGCTGCCGTCGAGGGCTTCCGCGTTGTTCGTCAGGACGTGTTGGAGAAAGGCGAGAGCATTTCGCCCGCGAACGATGAATCGGCCCATGTGGGAGACGTCGAAGAGACCCGCACCCTTCCGTGTGGCCAGATGCTCCTTCACGGCCCCGGAAGGGTATTGGATCGGCATGTCCCAACCCCCGAACTCCACGATCCTGGCCCCAAGGGCCTTGTGTTTTTCATGAAAGAGGGTTTGTCGAGTTTCGCTCATTCTGCGTTGCCTCTCCCGGGAGGGTGTAGCAGCGTCCCCTCTCCCTCGAGGGTCGTGCATCGTGGCCCAGTGTACTCGAGGGAGAGGGTTAGGGTGAGGGTGCAATTCGCTCGGAGAAAGCACCGGCGCTCCGTGCTCATCCTGACCTCCCAGAAGGAGAAGGCAATGGCCTGTCCCGTCGCTCTCGGGACGAAGCTCCCATCAAGGCTTGTACACCGGCAGGCCAAGTTCCTTCGCGTTCACGATGCTCGGCGCAGCCTTCGGCGCGTCCTCTTCCAGAAACGGTGAAATATCCGAATCCTGCCACACCGGATATCCGCTGAGTATCCCGGCCACGTTGCTTGCCGCCAGTGTGGCCATGCCCTCCCTGGTCCATGTGGTTGCCGAGCCGATGTGGGGCACGATGACAACGTTGTCGAGTTCGGTCAGGCCGGGCTTCATGGCCGGCTCGTCTTCGAACACATCGAGTCCGGCCCGGAAGTTCGGGTGTTTCCGGCAATGAGCGACCAAGGCCGCTTCGTCGATCACCTGGCCCCGGCACGTGTTGACCAGAACCGCATTCTCCTTCATCACCGCCAGCCGCTCTTTGTTGATCAGGTGGTGCGTGGTTTCGTCCAGGACCGTGTGCAGGCTGACGACGTCCGCCTCCCCGAGGAGTTCCTCCACGGTTTCGGCGCGCCTGCAGGAGACGGTGTCTTCCCCGAGGGACTTCAAAAACTCGCCGTAGGCAGCGATTTGCTCCTCCAGCGCCCGGCTCGGGTAGAGGTCGTAGTACAGCACGTTCATCTTGTGCCCCTCGGCCATCATGCGGGCAAAGGCCGCGCCGATACGCCCCGCGCCTATCACGCCCACGGTCTTGCCCCGGAGAAGCTCTCCGAGGAACAGGCTCGGCAGCCAGCCCTTGTACCGGCCGCTTCGCATGAAGGTGTCGCTCTCGACGACCCGACGTGCCGAGGCGAACGTGAGGGCAACAGCCATTTCGGCCGTGGTCTCGGTCAGCACGCCCGGCGTGTTGCCCACCGGAATGCCGTGCCGCGTTGCGATCTCCACATCCACGTTGTTGTACCCGACCGCGTAATTGCTGTAGGCCCTGGCCCCGGAGGTCTTGAGCGCCCCGAAAAGCTCTTCTCCCCACGGCTCTGTCAACTGCCCGATGCACCCGTCGCAGCGGTCCCCGATCGCCGCTTCAATTTCCGCGACGGTCAGCATATCCGTAGAGGTGCACACCTCCACCCTGCAATCCGCCTGAGCAAGGATCTCGAGCCACCGGCCTCCGGGCAGCTCCTTCGTTACGATCATCCTCTTGGCGCCGCCGGGATTGTGCGCCGTCCATTTTCTTGGATCCAACGTGTGGCCCTCCTTCTTGCTGGATGAGTCGCCAGGCTTCGATTCCATCCGCCTTCGCAAGGGACCATGGCCTTGGCCGTGGATGAATACGCATCCTTCGAAGCTCGCTTTTGTGAGCTTCGGCGTGATGTCGCCCTAGGCGTTTTGATGGGACCACGGGTTTACCCGTGGGGCTCCATTCGACACGAAAAACGGATCGCCATCAAGGCCATGCGCCATTCTACGAACCGGCCGAACGTATTCTGGATGCAATTGAATGATTTATCAATATGTATAGAAAATATATTAAAAAACAGTAAAAAGATACGTATTTTTGATATTTAACTAAATTTATGGTGGAAAGGCCGAGGCAAGACTCGCGAATTCCACGACCGGCTCTCGGCCTTACGGTTGTACCCGGTCCTGCCGAGAACCGCTGCAGAAGCCCTTGACAGGATGAGCACTTTCTGTAGAATATAGAGAGTGAATAGTCACTCTCTCACAAGAGAGCCCGCCAACCGAAGCCAGGACCATGGGCGGGCACATTGCCCGTTTTCATGGCTGAGAGTCCTTTCCAGTGCTAGAGACATACAAGAAACTGCCCAAGAAGAAGCAGATTGCCATCCTGAACGCCGCGGCCCACGTCTTTGCAACGAAGGGGTATTACCGGGCGAACGTAAGCGACATTTGCAGAAGGGCACGGATTTCAAACGGGGCCTTGTACAAGTACTTCAAGAACAAGGAAGACGTGTATGTTGCCACCCTCCACCGCACGATCGATTTGATAGCCGAGGGTCAAGCCAAGCATTTATCTATTGTGAAACCTGTTTACGAGCTTATCTACGATCTCCTGGCAGAGGTGGAGGCCTTCGCAAGAGAGAATCCCAACTACATCGTCATTTACCTTGACCTTGGATCCCCCTCCATGAAGGCATTTTCGGATTCTGTTTCGGAGCGAATGGAAAGGCCATCGAGAGACTTCTGGGTGAGAATCATCGAGGAGGGAAAGCGAAGGGGAGAGGTCGACAAGAGGCTGAGCAGCAAAATCGCAGCCTACGCCCTCGACAACCATGTCATGCTGTTTATGTTCTCGTGCGTGTCGCCGCACTACGCCAGGCGGTTCAACAGCTATTTTACTGAAGAGGGAAAGGATCTCAAGAGCGAAGACAGGAAACGGTTGATCATTGAATCCATCAGAAGGTTATTGACGTGAAGCCCTTCCGCCGAGACCCTCCGTCGGTGAGGCGAGGTTCGGAACACGGCGATTCCCGTCCCCGTGAATCAGAAAAAAAGGCGGACAACTCCGATCTCATGAAAAGGAGAAGAAGATGCTCAAGATGGACGAAAACCAGAAGTTGACGGAAAAGTTCAATCAGCTCTTTCCTGGAGGACACAGCAATTTCAGGGTTTCTCTCGAGGCGACCGAGAACAGGGTGTTCATCGCCCGGGCCGAGGGCAGCCGTGTATGGGATGTGGACGGCAACGAATACATCGACTTTCAGGGCGCCATGGGCCCCAACCTGCTCGGACATCGCCATCCGGAGTACATACAGGGCCTGAAAGACTTGATGGATACGTCTTCTGTTTGTATCGGATCAGGGGTGCTCCACTCACCCGATGACATAAGGGTGGCCGAGAAACTGGTGAAACACATCCCCTGTGCCGAACGGGTCAAATTCTGCCTTTCCGGGAGCGAGGCGGTTCAGATGGCCATCCGACTGGCACGTGCCCACACGGGACGACCGTACTTCATTCGCTTCGGCGGTCACTACCACGGGTGGTTTGACAACATTCTTGGCGGGATGGTAGACCCGAGCCCCAAGGCCGAGCCATTTCCGGTGTACGACCCGGAATCGGATCCTTTTGAGGATCTCTCCTTTACCAGGGGGAGAGGGCCGACCTCTGACAAGGAGGGCTTCCTCCTGCCCTGGAGCGATCTCGGCGCACTGGAAGATACGCTGAAGAAATACGGTGAACAGATAGCGGTCATCCATTTCGAGGCCCTCGTCTGCAACCACTTCAATTTGCTGCCCCGTCCAGGGTATCTGGAGAGAATCCGAGAGCTGTGCACGG
>JAUWSZ010000578.1 GCA_030609865.1 bacterium
CGCAAGCTTCAACTGACCCTCTCCCCGGAGGACATCTGCATGGCGGACGCAGTGCTGGCGGACTGCGGCGTCAACCCTGACCGGGACCTCCTGGTCGGCTTCCAGGTGTCGGCAAGCCAGAAGGAGAAGTGCTGGAGCGAAAAGGAATTCGTGCGGCTGGGACGGACCTTGCACCAGGGCCTGAAGGTCCGGGTGTTGCTCTTTGGGGTCGCGGGCGAGGCATCTCTCTGCCGGCGGATCAGCGCCCACATTCCCGATTCTGTGAACCTGGCGGGGAAGACGGGCGTCGGGGAACTCGCAGGGGCCCTGAAGCGTTGCCGGGTCCTGGTCACGAACGATACGGGAACCCAACACGTGGCCGCTGCCGTGGGGACGCCTGTTGTGGTGGTGTCGGTTGGGCCGGTTTTCTTCCGGGAGACCGGACCCTACGGCGAGGGCCATCTGGTCTTTCAGGCCCGCATGCCCTGCGCGCCCTGTTCGTTCCATGTTTCCTGCTTGAAACCGGTCTGCAAGGAGAGGATTCGTGCGGAACTCGTCTACGAGGCGCTCGTCCGGCTCCTTCGTGGAGAGGATGGCGTACCGACGGACCTTCCTCAGGATGTTTCCTGTTATCGATCCTCCTTTGACGCTCAGGGATGCCTCGCGTTCTCACTCGAAAGCCCGACCCTCGAAGACCGACATCTCCACGCAACCAAGGAGTTCTGGCATGCCCTGCTCGAAGGCCGACCCACGCCCGAGTCTGAGGGGGCAGGGGAGGGTCTTGGCCCGGAGAGCCGTTCGACCTGGTCTCGCCTTGAGGCGCTGTTGACAAGGTCTTCGGGACTGATGCACCGGATTCGCCAGGCAGGAAACGGAAAGAGCACGGCAGCCGCGCAGCTGCAGGTACTGAGCGGCAATCTCGGGGTCGCTGAACAGGAGATGAAGCGGCTGGCGCTGGAAGCGGAAGATCTTGCACCCGTCATACACTATCTCTTCCTTCGAAGGGAGGCCTTGTCGGTCCAGGACCCGTTCCGATTCCTCCAGGAATCCTCTTCTCTCTATTCCCTCGCAGCAGAGCAAATCAAGCAACGTTTCGGATGCGACAGATCAAGAAAGGAGGCGACGTCTCATGGATAACGTGGAATTGCGTGAGAACATTCTACAGGCATTGCAGGGGGCTTCCGAGGCCTGCACGGTGCTCTCCGGCTTCATCCTGCAATCGGCCAACCACCTTCGGTCCGGAGAAATCCGGGAAGGCAACGCGCTGCTCTCGAAGGTGCTGGATGATTTCTCGGTGCTCATTTCTTTCCTCGATGACGTACGTCGATGCAAGCCCTTCGTACAAGAGGGGAGGAATGATTCCATCGACGCCCTCGACCAGGAGTCCCGCGAAATGGCAGATCTCCTGAAGATGGCAGTGGGCGCCCAGGAGAACGAGGACTGGGTGTATCTGGCCGACATCCTGGAGTACGAGTTTTCTCAGAAGCTGGGGTCCTGGGACGGCTTACTCAAGGGGATTTCGCAGTCCGGGGAGGTGCAGCCCGGTTTGTAGCGTGCGCCACTATCGCTCGTCGTCGTCCTTGGCCGTTAGGTATTAGGTATAAGGTATTAGCCCACCCCCAACCACAGGGAATTCGTGCCCGTGCCCAGGCCGAAGGCCGGTGCCCGTGCCCGTGCCCGATTCAATAACGCAAAGAAAGCTGAAGAGCATGGTAACAATGAGGGATTTGAGCCAAACCAAAATCTCCCGGTTTTCCCCGGCCGAAGCGAATAATCAATAATCAAGGTTTGACCCCATACTCACACGGGGGTGGCGGTTGGGAGCTAATACCTAACACCTAATACCAAAAGAAGAGACCGGTCACGGGCACGGATGGAGGTTGGACATGTCGCGCATAGGCAAGGGCCGGGTATTCCTGTGGCTGGGTTGCTCGGTGCTTCTCTTCTGTCTGGAATCCATCAAGGCGCTGGCAGAGACCGAGCCGCGTCCAGCGCACGTGATCCGGATGTGCATCCTGCCTTTCTACACGTCCCCCTCGAGAGCGAGCCTGGACTCGGATCTCGGCCCCCTGCTCGAGGCCGATCTTTCCGGGAACAGATGGCTGGAGTTGATCCCGGCGAAGAAGGTGTACGAATGGACATATGAGTTGCAGCCCCAGCCCTGGCTCGTGAAGGGCATCTGGGAAGAGGGAAGGGACGCCAGAGACGCCGAGGTCTACTTCTGGTTTCGCAAGCGCCTGTTGCAGAAGGTGCGGGCTCGCTTTCCCGCCGACTATCAGGCAATCGGCAGGGTGATCTCGACCGGAATGAGGAAGACCCTCGTCATCGAGATCATCGAACCGGGGCCCCGTCAGCAGGCGGTGTTCACCTCAACCCAGGGGGCGGACAGGGCGGAAGCGATCCCAGAGGCCATGACGCGCGCCGCCAAGGAGATCCTTGATTTTCTCGAGCCGCGCTGGTCCGTTCGGTACCTGGAAGAGCTGCGGAAACAATACCTGGCGCGGATATGCTCCCTCGAAAGGGCCGTCCGAGAATCCAAAGAACAGGTGCAGGCCCATCCTGAAACGCACTCACTTCGCGTGCTCCTGTTGAGCCTCTATGAGGAGGACAGGGATACGTACGCCGGCCTCGCCAAAGACACGGCTTCCGAGATGATTCGCTTGTGGGACGCTCGTGACGAGGACGCGAAACGGCTCGCCGAGAGGCTCGGTGTCGATCCCTTTCTCGTGTTGTGCCGTGAACAGGCGAGGGAAGGGGACTGGTCCGCCGTCCAGGAAACCTGTCAACTCGGCCGGGAAAGGAATCCCCTCCGATCCTCCGAATACGAGAAATGGCGGTTGCGGGCATCCGAACAGCTCGAAGTGAACTTAGGGCCCTAAGGGAAAAAAACTCCATAAGATCAGAAAAAACCTCCATTGCACGGATCGCCCTCGATCCTACCCGCCCCGATGATATCTCATATGTTACATTAATAACTCCATATAACTAACTACAATACTTGGTTGATTTTATGCAATGTTTTCAGCATCCACCGAATCCGGATAGCTGGCACGAGATTTGAATCCTCTTCAGCCGAAATCTCCCGATCTGTAACCCTTTGCGCAGAAAGGTGTCGAAAAACACCTCTTAGAGTTTTTCATTGGAACATCCACTTTTTTGC
>JAUWSZ010000509.1 GCA_030609865.1 bacterium
CGTCCGGCCGCATGAAGGCGTAGGGCATGTAGAAGACCAGGGACTGGCACTTCCGGACCGCTTCCTTTCCGGAGGCTGTTCGGAACACCCCCCGGAGGCAGTCCATGCCGCATTGATAGCAGGGGGCCTTGCTCACATACTGTATCTGCTTCTTGGGCAGGGGCATGCGCAGGGTTCCGCGCTCGCTCATCTTTATGCTGAGCCGGTTGAGCTCGGTGAGTTCCTTCTGCCTGGCCACGGCAGGCCTTCCGGTCCCGACAACGGCGACGGCCTTGAGGTTCTTCGACCCGAGGACCGCACCGAATCCGCCGGTTGCGCTTCCTTCGTGGTCCGTCATCAAGGTCGCGTTGCGGCAGAGGTTCTCACCCGCCGGGCCCGTGGTGACGAAGTGGACGTGCTTCCCGTGCTCGGCCTGCAGCGCGTTCCTCACCTCGGACACGCTCTTTCCCCAGAGAGAGGACGCATCCCGGATCTCGGCCTTGCCGTCTGTCACCAGAACATAGCTGGGCCGGTCTGCCCGGCCGGACACGACGACACCGTCGTATCCCGCCTTCTTGAGAAAGGGGGCGAAGTACCCTCCCAGGTTTCCGTAGCAGAACCCCTCGGGCAAAATCATCGGTGATTTTCCCACCACCTCGAACCTGGAAGCGCCCTGGACGCCGGTGGCCCCCATCGGTCCGGTCATGAGGATCAGCCGGTTCTCCGGCTCGAGGGCCCCTGCCTCAGGCGTGACTTCTTCCCAGTAGAGGCGGGTGGCGATCCCCCTTCCTCCAAGGAAGCGGTCCGCATAGTCCATGGTATCGAGTTCGACGATGCCGGAACTCGTCAGATCCACCTTAAGGATCTTTCCGCTCCATCCGCAAAGCTGTGCCGCCATGTCTCAATCTCCTGAATCACTGGGCGAGTTTCCTTACCGTGTCGATGATGTCTTCGTTGCGCGCGCCCGAAGAGAAGGCGGCGGCCACGCCCATCTCGAGGAGCCGCTTTTTGTCTCCGGGTGTGATGACCGATCCCCCGACGATCACCCGAACGTTGATCTTCTCGTTCTTCATCAGCTCGAACATGTCAGGGAGGTAGTGCAGGTACTCCCAGGAGTGGCAGCTCAGGCCGATCACGTCCAGGTCTTCCTCGAGGCTCGTCTTGACGACCGTGGCCGGCACGTTGAACCTTCCCCCGTAGATCACCTCCATCCCCGCATCCCGCAGCATCTGGGTCACGGCGACGGCGCCAAGCTCGTGTTGATCCATCCCAAGGATTCCGACGAATATCTTGATTCTCTTCATCGACTCTGCCCCCTCATATCGGTGACTCGATCAGCCCGTGCGGATCGTACGGGCAGTTGTAGGCAATGCGCATGGCGCCGCCGATCTCGCCCATGGTTGCCCCCGCCTCGAAGGCCTCGATGGTTGCGCCCATCAGGTTCTCGTCCTCGTCCTTGGCCGTCTCGAGGACTGCGGACAGCGCATCTTTGATCCGGCTCGGGTCTCTTTTCTTTTTGTAATCCTTGACCTTGTCGATTCTTTCCCACCAGGGTTCGATCTTGCCCTCAACGATCTCCTTGAGCAGGGTGTCCTCCTCTTCCGGGATCTGGTGGATGTTCAGGCCCACCTTGGGCATGCTTCCGTCGGCAATCTTCCTGGAGTACTCGGCCATCGTCTCCTCGAAGAAATTCCTGAACCAGCCCTTGTCCGACAGATCGGCAGGGTCGCCCAGGGCCTCGATCTCCTGGATGCGTTTCCAAATCCTCTGCTCCATCTCGTCGGTTAGGGACTCGATGAAGTAGGACCCGCCGAGAGGGTCGACCACCTTGGCCACGTTGGACTCCAGGTGGAGGATCTGCTGGGTCCTGAGTGCAACCATGTGGGATTCCGGACTGGGCGTCCGGTACGCCTCGTCAAAGGCGGAGATCTCCAGGGCCTGCACCCCGGCCAGGACCAGAGCGAGGCTCTGGACCGTGCCGCGTACGATGTTGTTCACCGGCTGCTGGGGGGTCAGGGAGAGCCCGGAGGTGTGGCTCGTGATGACCGCGGACAAGGAGCGGCGGTCCTTGGCCCCGAACTCCTCCTTCATCATCTTGGCGAAGAGCCGGCGTGTGGCGCGGATCTTTGCGATCTCCTCGAAGAAGTCCATGTTGCAGTCGACCAGGATGGCGATGCGGGGCGCAAAGCTGTCGATGTCCACTCCGCGGCGCATGAGTTCCCGGGCGAGGTGCCGGATCTCGATGAACCCGAGGGCCATCTCGTCCACTGCGTTCAGCCCGGCCTGGTTGAAGAAGTAGGTGTCTTCCACAAAGGAATGGAACCGGGGCATCTCCTTCGAGCAGAACTCGACGCAGTTTACGGCCAGCCTGAGCCTCAGGCGGAAGGGCATGTGGACCGCGTACCCGCAATCTTCCGCATAGAAGGGTGCCTGGATCACCGAGCCCCGGATCTGGTCAAGAGGCACGTTGTTCTCCCTGGCCAGCAGGTAGAGGGCGGCGACGGTAATGGCCGGGGGCAGCGAGGCGGACACGACCACCGAATCCAGGGGAATGTCCTTGTAGAGCGCGCGGAAATCGTCCAGACAGAAGATGGAGACGCCCTGTGTTCCGATCGCGTTGGCTGCCAGGGGGTGGTCCGGGTCCATGAAGGCCATGGTGGGGCTGTCGCCGATCACATCCAGGCCGATCTGCCCCTGGGTCATTAGGTACTTGAGCTGTTCGTTCGATCGCGCCGGGTCTCCCTCGCCGGAAAGCTCCCGGTGCATCCAGCCACCGCTCGGGTCGGCCCGTCGGCCCCTCGTGTAGGGGAAGTCGCCCGGCGTACCGAGCTGCTTGTCGTAGTCCCCGCCCTTCACGTCATCGGGCGTGTAGACCGGCTTCAAAGGGATTCCGGAACGGGTTTGATGTTCACTCATTTGTCCATCTCCTTGATTTCCTTCCTGCTCCCCAGGGTGCCCAGGTTGAGCCCCATCCCGCCGTCCAGGCGGATTTCGGCCCCGTTGATGTAGGCCGCCCTGTCAGAGGCGAGGAATGCTATCAGGTGGCCCACCTCTTCCGTCTCCCCCATCCGGCGGGCCGGGATCATTGCCTTGGCGCGGTCCCGGATCTCTTCGGGCATCATGTTGGCGAGCTCCGTGCCGATGAGCCCCGGGAGAATGGCGTTGCAGGTGATGCCGTCGCGGGCGTGCTCCAGGGTCACCGTCTTGGTCATTCCGAGCAGGCCCGCCTTGCTGGCCGCGTAACCGATCTGTTTGTGCAGCCCCCCGGTGGCCGCGCCGGAGGAGATGTTGATGATCCGGCCCCACTTCTTGTCGATCATCGGTCCGATCAACTCCTTGATCAGGTTGAAGGCCCCGGACAGGTTGATCGAGACCTCCCTTTGCCAGGCCTCGTGCGTCATCTTCGTCAATCGGGCGATGTTCGTCACCACCCCGGCGTTGTTGACCAGGATCTGGATGTCTCCCAGTTCTTCACGTATCTTCCCGACGCCTTCGGCCACCTGTGCCGGGTCTGCCACGTCGAACA
>JAUWSZ010000322.1 GCA_030609865.1 bacterium
CCCTCTGCCCTTTCCCCTTTGACCCCGTCATTATTCTGACTGTTTCCCTCAATAACCTTGACTCCCGATGCCGTTCCCCGGAGTAGATTCCCCTTTAATATCCATTAGATACGCATCGTTCCAAGTTGGCATAGGGGTTGCTATGTCTCTGGGTACGATCAAGGAAAACGAAACCCCATACGGCTTAAGGAGGCTGTCATGGCACCGGAGGAGACCGCAGCGGCGACCGAGGCGCCGCCACAGAAGAGTAAGAAGATGCTCTTCATCGCACTGGCCGTCGGATTTCTCGTGCTCGCAGGCATCAATGGTGTGCTCGTCTGGAAAGTCGTTTCCAACGATTCGGCAGACGCGAAAACGGTCGAGCAGGAAGAGGTGGTGGTGGAAGAAGATGGATTCATGTACAAGCTGGATCCTTTCATCGTGAACCTCTTCGATGAGCGAGGGGTCCGCTATCTGAAGGTTCGGCTGAACATCGAAGTGTGGGACCTCACAGAGGAAGATATCCAGAAGAAGACCCCAAAGATTCGTGACAGTCTCATCGTGCTCCTGTCGAGCAAGAAATACGAGGAGATCGGGTCACTCGAAGGGAAGGCTCGGCTTCGTGAGGAGATCCTCTTCCGTCTGAACAGGATTCTGGGAGACGGGAAGGCCAAAGAAGTCTATTTCACAGATTTCGTGGTGCAGTAGAGAAAATGGGAAAGCTACTTTCACAAGAAGAAGTGGATGCCTTGCTAAAGGGGCTCTCGGATGGTGACATCGAGACAGAGGCCCCACCGAAGCCGGAGAACCCGGGGGTTGCGTCTTACGATTTTTTCAGTCAGGACCGCATTCTTCAAGAGCACATGCCGACCATGGAAATCGTGAACGAGAAGTTCGCGCGGGCGTCCACAGCCTCCTTGTTTCAATTCATGGGCAGGATGATCGATGTCTCCGTGGAGGGCTTCGACCTCCTCAGGTATGAGGAGTTCATCAGGAAGCTCCCGGAGAGGGCCTCCTTCGACGTGTACAGACAGGATCCCCTTCGCGGATCGTGTCTGTTCTTCTTCGAGGCCAAGCTGATCTCCCTCGTCGTGGACATCCTCTTTGGAGGATCCGGAAAGCTCCCTGTGGAGTTCCAGGGAAGGGATTTCAGTGCCATGGAGTGCCGCGTCATTCAGCGGTTGTTGAACTTGTGCTTTCAGGATCTTGAAAAGGCATGGTCCGTTGTGGGGAAAATGTCGTTCCATCACCTTCGGTCTGAGACAAACCCGCAGTTCGTGAATATCGTGCAGCCCTCAGACCTCGTCTTGGCCAGCCACTTCAAGGTGGACCTGGAACTGGACCAGGCCGTGATGGGCTATTGCGTCCCCTATGCCTCCCTCGAACCAATCAAAGACCAGTTGTGTGGGCGGGTTCCTTCCGAGGATGCGGAAGCGGATCACGCCTGGAAAGAAGATCTGTCCGACCATCTCCGTGCCGTCCCCGTAGACATGAGTGCGGAGCTGGGCACCTCAGAGATCACTTTTCGGGACCTGTTGAACCTGAAAGAGGATGATATCCTCCCGATGAAGGTCGGGCCGAAGGACCCGATGGTGTTGAAGATCCAGGAGGTTCAGAAAGGTACCTGCGTGGCCGGACAGAGGAACGGCAATTATGCCATCGAAGTTCTTTCCATGGATGCAACCCTCAGCAAGGAGAAGAGAAGTGGAGCCGCAAGAGGAGCCGAAACGTTCCGTGGCCGAGGAGGAGATCCACTCGACCGAAGCATCTTCACAGGAAACCCCGCTAACCCCGCCTGAGGGGCTCCAGGAATCGGCAAGTGAGGGGCTTTCGGTGAACTTGGATCTGATCCTCGATCTTCCTGTCACCGTTTCGATCGAACTGGGCAGGACCCGACTTCAGGTGGACGATATCCTGCGATTGGGACAAGGCTCTGTCGTGGAACTCGAAAAGACGGCGGGAGAACCCTTGGAGATACTCGTGCAGGGACGGCCGATCGGAAAGGGAGAGGTCGTTGTCGTGAACGAGAAGTACGGCATACGTCTCACAGACATCATCACCCCCGTGGAAAGGATCGAGAGGCTCCGATGAAGGCGATGAAGAGGCTTTTCCTGTTCCTTGTGTTGGTCCTGATCTTTGTCGTGGTCGCGTCGGAGGCTGCAGGCCAAGAGGAAGCGACGGGATTCCCGGAACCCCTGACGAAGACCGAGGAAAAAGGCATGCACGAGAGGGGCGCACAAATCCTGGGGTTCGTCCTCCTCCTTGGGGGGGTCGCCTACGGAGCGATGCACTGGCAGAAGAGACGGGGCAAGCATCAGGATACAACGATCCACGTGGTCGCCGTTAAGCCCCTTGGGCCGCGGGAGAAAGTGGCGATCCTCGAAGTCCTCGGGGAAACAATGGTCCTCGGGATCACGGCACACCGGATATCACTCCTGTCGCAAGGGCCTCGCACCTTTGCGAAAATGATCGGAGAGAAGGACAAAACAGCATGAAGCGATTCGTGCCTGCATTCCTCTGCCTCTTCTTCCTCTTTTCCGGAGACGTCTGGGCGGCCGAGCCTTCTTTGGTCGACCTGGTGGAGTCCACAGGGTATTCGAGCGCCGTGAAGGTGCTCCTGGTGCTCACCCTGTTCAGTTTCCTGCCCGCCCTGGTGCTCACCATGACATCCTTCACCCGCCTGGTGATCGTCTTCTCCCTGCTACGACATGCCATGGGGACCCAGCAGGCCCCGCCGAACCAGGTGATGGTGGGACTGGCCCTCTTCTTGACCTTCTTCGTCATGCGTCCGGTTTGGGTAGAGGTACACGATCAGGCCCTGGCACCCTACCTCGATGGGGAGATCCAGGAGGGGGAGGCCTTCGAAAAAGCCCTCACCCCCTTCCGGTCGTTTATGTTCCAGCAGACGAGGAAAAAGGATCTGGGACTCTTCGTCCAGCTCTCGAACATGGCCGCTCCGAAAGAGCCGGCCGACATCCCGACCTCGGTGCTCGTCCCCGCCTTCATTACTAGCGAATTGAAGACCGCCTTTGAAATCTCCTTTCTGCTCTACATCCCTTTCTTGGTGATCGACATGGTGGTCGCGAGTATCCTGATGTCCATGGGCATGATGCTTCTTCCCCCGATCATGATTTCCCTGCCCTTCAAGCTGATGCTCTTCGTTCTTGCGGACGGGTGGAACATGGTCGTAAAATCACTCGTGGAAAGCTTCTGAGAATGGGTATCGAAATCGTGGCTCAAGTCGGAACGGACGCACTGAAGACGATACTGTTCGTTTCTGCGCCGCTGCTTTCAATTGCGATCGCCGTCGGGCTCCTGGTGAGTATCGTACAAGCCATCACCCAGATCCAGGAAATGACGTTGACCTTCGTGCCGAAGATCCTCGCCCTCATGGCGGGTCTGTTCTTTTTTTCTCATTACATGCTCGATCGCTTGCTGGGGTTCACACAAAACCTGATTCAGATGATTCCTGTCCTCATTCGGTGATGTCGCATGCCAGATCAACTCACGGGCCACGCACTCGCTTACGCATTTGTCCTGATCCGGATTCTGGCGATTCTGTTCGTTTTGCCCTTGTGGAGTGGGCGCCTTCCGATGGTCTGGAAGCTCTCGGCAGCGGTCTGGTTGAGCGTGCTTTTCAGCCACGTCGTACCGCCCGAGGTCCTGCCCGAAGCGCTGGGCTTGAAGGGGGTCGTGATAGGAGGCATCCAGGAATTTCTTACCGGAGCCCTCCTTGGGTTCCTGGTACGGCTCTTCCTCGCGGCGGTCACCCTCGCAGGCCAGTTGGCCGGTTTCCAGATGGGCCTGGCGATCGCCAACGTGATCGATCCTACCACAAGCGACCGGTACTCGATCGTCGCACAATTTCTGAACCTGATCGCCATGTTCGTGTTTATCGAGATCGACGGACACTTGATGGCCATACAGGTCGTGGCAAAGAGCTTTGAATGGCTGCCGCCTTTTTCGGCGGCCCTGGGCGGTGAGGTCTTCTACGATCTTGTTTTTTCAGGAGGGAAGGAGATGTTCCGGCTCGCACTGCAGATCGCTTGGCCCATCAGCCTCGCCCTTCTTCTGGTCTATCTTTCGATGGCATTGCTCGTTCGAGTGGCTCCGCAGATCAACATGCTGATGGTCGGTTTTCCGATTACCATTTCTGTCGGCCTGATCGTGATTATGATTGGAGTTCCAACCTTTACCGTGGCGATGGAACGGATGTTTCAGGACGCGTTCTTTGCAGTGGAGCGTCTTCTCGTGGCCCTGAGGCCTTGATATGGCAGAGCAGACAGGTCAGGAAAAAACCCATCCGGCAACCCCGCGGAAGCGGCAGAAGGCCCGTGAAGACGGGCAAGTTGCCAAGAGCCGCGAGATCAACTCGGTGATGTTGCTCGGAGGGGCCATCGGGTTCTTCGTCCTGTTCGGGGGTTCCTGGATGCACACCTGGACCCAGACCGTCCAGGAAGGACTCGACGTGTTTTCGATCTTTAAGATGGACCAGGAATGGAGCGAGCTGGGTCGACATTGGATGAAGAGCGTCCTGATCCTGATGTCCCCCTTCCTGATCCTCTTACCGCTGCTGGCCATCGCCGCAAGCCTGCCCCAGGTGGGGTTCCACATCACCACGAAAGTGCTCGCTCCGAAACCGAACCGAATCAGCCCTGC
>JAUWSZ010000237.1 GCA_030609865.1 bacterium
GAAAAAGTACCATCTGCGGCGTTCGGCTTCATCCCTCGTCATTCAACGTACAGTAAGTACGCCTCATTCCTCGGGATTTTGCCTGCCTTGCATCTGGAACTTTTTGAACAGCCTCCAACAGCCACTTATTCAACGGGCTGTTAGATTCCATTGCAGGAGAACGGCGCGACAACAACTCGTGTCAACGACTGGAAGCAGGACGATAGGATTGTGTCTCCTTTCGGCAACTCGGGGACGTGAAGGGGCGGACGCGCACCCTGGAAAACAGGGCCTCGTAAACGGGCCCTCCCGTGGCACATGACTTGCTACGAATCCTCCCTCGTCCCTCCCCGGATACCTGGACATTGTACGGGTCATGGAAGGGTCGGGTAGGCCGAGATCGATAAGGAGGTGATGCGATGGGACCGAAGGGATACCGGATTTGCTGGTTGGGGAACGACGAGGATCGAATGCGCAGGCTCTTCGACGATGCGCACGGGAATCTCGGTGAACTGTTCTTCTTGCCCTATCCGGGTGCAGACAGAACGGAGCTCAAAGAAGTCCACCCGTCCCTGTTCCTGATCGACACGGAGGGTCTCGATGGGCACCGGAAGGAATTGCTCAGATGGATCGTGGCGTCCCGGGAGGTTTCGCCCCGGGGAAAGGTCCTGCTCTTGCTCCACAACGGTTCGAACCGTTTCGTATCAGACGCGCTGTCGAGTGGCACAGACTGGGTCTTCGACAAGGCCGACCATGAAACCTCTTTGCGCTACAGCATTCGGACGGCGATCATGCAACACAAGGCAGAGAAGGAGGTTTTCCAGTCTCGGCGGGAAGGCCTGCGCAAGAATGTTTTCGAAGACATGATCGGCCGTACAACCGTGATGAAGGACCTCGCACGGCTGATACGCAAGTGCGCTCCATCGCAGGCGAACGTTCTGATCCGCGGGGAAAGCGGGACCGGAAAAGAACTCGTGGCCGGGGCGATCCACCGACATAGTGGGCGAAGAGGGGCCCTGGTCATCGTAAACTGCGCGGCCCTGTTGGACAACCTGCATCAAAGCGAGCTCTTCGGTCACGAAAAGGGGGCCTTCACCGACGCAAAGGTGCGCCGAGTCGGCTACTTCGAAGCAGCAAGAGAAGGGACGCTGTTTCTCGACGAGATTGGTGACATAAGCGCGTCCACGCAAACAGCGCTGTTGCGTATCATCGAAGGAACAGAGTTCTTTCGGGTCGGTGGGACCGAGTCGATCCGTGTGAACGTACGCGTGCTCTCCGCAACCAACCGGAATCTCGAGGGCAGGGTGCAACGGGGGGAGTTCCGGGAGGATCTCTATTACCGGTTGAACGGATTCTGTCTGACCGTACCCCCGCTTCGGGACAGGAAGGAAGACATCCCCGTGCTTGCTGAGACCTTCCTCGGCCGTTGTGCCTTGCGCGAGCGGAAGCGGATCATGGGGTTCACGCCCGAGGCGATGGATCTTCTGTGCTGTTACCACTGGCCGGGCAACATACGGGAGATGGAGAATGAAATTCAAAGGGTCGTGATCCACACAGAGCAGGAGCGGCTGATCCCTTCCGATCTTCTTTCTCCGTCGATCAACGTCTTGAAGACCCTCGTCCCCTCCGGTGCATCATCGAAGGGGTCGCTGAAGACCCGCACACAGCAGGTGGAAGCCTTTTTCATCAAAGAGGCCCTGAAGATGCATTACGGAAACAGGACCCGTGCCGCGGTGCACCTCGGGATCAGCCGAGAGGGCCTGCACAAGAAGATGGCTCGGTATCACATCCGATAAGGTATTAGCCTTTAGCCGTTAGGTATTAGCCCACCCAACCACCCTCCCGGGTATCCTTCCGGGGGGCAATGGCGGGGAGCTAATACCTAATACCTAATACCTAATAGCCAATACCCCCTGAACCCTCTTTTTTTTCTTGTTTGACGGCCGGATTTTGACTTTGGTAGAATAAAGGGAGTATTCGCTGAGGATGGATCGTGATCGATCCCGCTTCTGCTCTGTGCGCACGAACAACCATGAGTCCCCACCATGATGCAACATTCCTGGCTTCGACAGGGCGTGCGGTTTCTTCTGGTATCGGCCCTTCTTTTTCTTCTCCTCCTGACCCTCCATGGACGACTTGCTGCAGACCAGGGCCACTGGATTTCGCAGGCCGAGGAACGACTCCGCAAGGGAGATCGTGAGGGGGCCCTCAAGGCCTTCCAGCAAGCCGCCTGGCAAAGACCCCAGGATCCGACGATACACTACAACATGGGTGTGCTCGCCCAGTCTCTGGGTCGCCTGGGAGAGTCTGTCGGGCACTATATGGCCTATCTGCGCTGGGCGCCCGAGGCTCCCGATCGCGAGACGGTCAAGAGAAGGGCTTTCCGGCTCTGCGGAGAATTGGCCGCTCAGGCGTACCAGAATCGCCAGTATCTACGCGCTTTGGATTGGTACGACAAGGCACGGGAGTTGTTCCCGTACGCGACGGCGGTGCACTTCAACCTGAGTCGGGTCTACGAGGCGAGGGGAGAATGGGAACGAGCCGCTGCTTCGCTCGAGGAATACCACGCTCTCTGCGGGCCGACCGAGAGGGGACCGGTCGAGAAGTGGATCGCTGACTGCTTGCGCAAGGCGGCGGAAACAAGGTTTCGCGAAGGGGATTACGACGGTTCTCTGGCGAGGTACCAGGAGGCGGCTCGATGGGACGCCGAGGACTCCGGACTCTTGTTGAATCAGGCCTTTTGCGAGGAGAAGCTCGGCCTGCTCGAAGACGCGAAGAATCACTATCTTGCCTACCTCCAGGTCGATCCGATGACCGCGCAGCGAGAGGCGATCCTCGAGCGCGTCATTCGTCTCCATGTTCGTCTCGCCGAGGAATACCTGGGCCGGGGGTATCTCGCCCGGGCCCAGGACATCCTGGACAAGGGGATGGAAGTCGATCCAGAGAACCCGGAATTCTACTCCTTGTTCGCAAAGACCTGCCTTGGACTCGGACAACCGGAACAGGCGGTGGCCTATCTCGAAAGAATCCTCGAGTTGAGCCCGGAAGAGGCGACGAAGCGCCCCTACGTGGAGGAACTGGTTGTCCTCTGTACCTCCCTGGCAGACGAGGCCTACCGGGAGAGGGAGTATCCGGATGCCCTCCGGTTCCTGAAAAAGGCACTGTACTGGGACCCGGAGAATCCCCTGGTGGCGTACAACCTGGCCAGGGTGTACGAGCGCGAGGAGAAGTGGGAGCAGGCCATTCTCACCTATCGACGTTATCTCTACCTGGAGCCGGACGCTCGAGAGCGTAACGAAGTGAAGGCGAGGTTGGCCTACTACTACTCCTTTCTGGGAACCGAACGGTTTGCCAGGGGGGAATACCCCCAGGCGCAGGAGGCGTTCGAGCAGGCCCTCCTGGTCAGGCCGGAAGACCAGGCCCTTCTCTACAATCTCGCCACCGTCCTCTTGAAACGCGGGAAGACGGCTGAGGCGCTCCATTTTCTGGAACGGTACCTCAAGTACGAGAGGGATCCGGAGGAGATCGAACGGGTACAGCGGCAGGTCACCCTGCTGATACGGCTCACAGAGCAGAAGAATCGAAGGAAAAGGGGTAAGAGTGTGTTCTCCGGCCTCGAGGCCCTGGAGGGCCACAGCGGGGCCCGGGAAGATCGTGCCCTGGACGACCGGAGAAAGGGGTATCTCCTCTTGCAGGCGGGACGATGGCAGGAGGCCCTGGACAAGTATGAGCAGTGCCTCCGCCGCGTTCCGAGTGTGAGGACGGAAGAAGCCTTCCAGAAAGAGCTCGCATCGGCCTATCGTGAAATCAGCCGAGCGGCGCTCGTTGAAGGCAACATGGCGGAGGCCCTGGAAGCACTCGAGAGGGCCAGGGAATGGGCCCCTACGGAGGCCTTTCCGTATCTGTGGCAAGGGAAGATTTACGAGCACAGGGGGGACGCCGGGGAGGCCTTGAAAATCTACCAGGAGTCCCTCCGTAACGTCAGGGGCGAGAACGGGCGACAGGCCATTCGAAACAGGGTCGTTGCGATCCTCACACAACGCCTGCAGGTTGCTCTGCGGCAGGAGGATCTCTCCGATGCCCTGGGAGTCATGAACGCCCTTGAACCCTACCTGGGAGAATCGCAGGCAAGGGATGTGCACGACCAGAAGGCTCGAATCGAAGGGGCGCTGGGCCGCAAAGAAGAGGCTCTCGCAGACTACGGGCTGCATCTCTTCGAGGCCTCTCAGGTCCTCCAGGACCCCCGGATCAGGGGAGAGCTCTTGACCTTGATCCAGGACGACCCTGACCTGGTCGCGAGCATCAACGACCCTTCCGAGGCATATCGGCGGGCAAAGAAGTCGGCAAATCGAGGAGAGCATGCGAAGGCCCTCTTCTGTTTCCTTGTTGCCCGAAGCGACGAGCGAGCCCCACCGGACCTGGATGCAGAGATCTTCCGCTCACTCGAGGCCCTTCGGATGGAGGGAGAAGCCTTGACGATCCTCTCCCGTCAGTCGGAAGGGGGGAAACGGTTCATTCTGCCGAAGGCACAAGCGGCTCAGCTGGTCCACAGAGCAGAGTCTGTTCTGTGGGATGATTACCGCACCGGACACTATGAAAGAGGGCTGGAACGGATTCGCAGCGTACAAGCGCAGTTGCCCGAGCCGGACGGAAGGTTGAGTCTCCTGCAGGGGGTCTTTGAAGAAATGATGGGAAGTTACGAGAATGCGATTCGCCGGTACGAGCGGGCGCTTCATTCAGGAACAACGCTTCCCCGGGAACGGGGTTCCCCTGTCAGTCAGCGACTCTGTGCGCTGCTGATTCGACAGGCCCTCAGCGAGTACGAGGAGGGGGATTACGAAGCCTGCTTCGAATCGTTGAGGCGGGCGGAGCGCGTCGTGCCCGGTCGCGCAGACGTAGCCTTCGATCTCGGATGCGCCTACCTTCGATTGAAGAACCCTCAAGGGGCCCTGCAGTCCTTCTCCCGGTATCTCGAGATCGCCCGGGAGGAGTCCCCCCGCAAACAGCTCACGAGCAGTGCCATCCTCCTCCTTCAGCGCCAATTGGCTCGGTCTCCGGTCGTCCGGTACGACGGGCAGGACATTGCGGTGGACCTGATCTTCGAGAGATCTGTCTCACTGGGACACTTGCTTTCCGGGGAAGGTCACGGGGAGGGTGGCGACGAACTCCTGGACAGTGTCGTTCTCGCCCCGTACCTGGACGTTCCGCTCGGAGAGGAAGGGCTCGAAGACGTACTGTCGTTCTAAAACAGGAGGGTGAACAGGAACTGATTCGAAACCCTCGTTTCCAGTCCCTGCACTTCCTGCTCGTCGAGGAACTGTTGTTCCGGGTTGTCCCAGACACGAAAGCGCCAGGCAAAGCCCAGGCGA
>JAUWSZ010000357.1 GCA_030609865.1 bacterium
TCGAGCAGGCCTGCAGCCGGGCCATGGACTTCATGGGGTCCTACGGCTACTCCCGGGAGTTCGACATCGAGAAGCACTGGCGAGACCAGAAGGTCATCGGTCTGTGGATGGGCGGCAAGGGACTCAAGACCCTGGAAAACGCGCGTTACTGGTACGATCTCGAGACCCTGTAGGCCCTTAGGGAGAACGCGACATGGACCTGGGAGCCAAACTCACGAAGAACGCTCATGACTTCCCGGACAAGACAGCGATCATCTTCAAGGACAGGAAATTCACCTACGCCGAGATGAACGAGCGAGCGACCTGCTTCGGCAACGGCGTGAGGTCCCTCGGGCTCGCCCCCCGGGACAGGGTGGCGGTGATCCTCCGGAACCGGTCTGAATACCTGGAGATCATCTACGGGCTCGTGAAGGCGGGCGTGACCGTGGTGCCGCTGAACTGGCGGTTTGCACCCGAGGAAATGTGGTATGTCATCGACCATTCCGAGGCTTCGGCCGTGGTCGTGGCCGACGATTTCTTCGACAAACTCGTCCCTGTCATGAAAGACCTCCACCGGGTCGGCACGGGTCGGATCATCTGCCTGGATGCAAAGCCACCGCCCGGCATGCATTCGTACGAGGCGTTCCTGGCAGATGCGTCGAGTGCGGAAATCGGAATCGAGAACGGGCCGAAGGACCCCTTCTACTTCGGGTACACTTCGGGCACGACCGGCTTCCCCAAGGGCGCCATCAACCCGCACGGGGACTGGGACACGAGAATGATGGGCCTCTTCGGCCTGTTCCGGCTCGATGAGAACGACATCCAGCTCCTGACCATGCCCCTGTTTCACTCGAATGCGATCGCCTCCTCGAGCGGCGGCCATTATGCCGGACAGACGTTGGTCATCATGGAACGGTTCGACCCTGAGGAGGCCCTTCGCTTGATGGAGCGACACAAGACGACCTTCTCTTCCATGGTGCCTACTATGTTCAACCGGATTATGAAGCTTCCATCCGAACTATTTGATCAATATGACGTTTCTTCGATGAAATGTTTCATCCAATCTTCCGCACCGATCCCTTTTCCGACGAAACAGTGGGTCGTGGGAAGGTTCAAGAATGCCGGTCTCCACGAGTTCTACGGAGGGACCGAGATCGGCGTCGTCACTTACCTGGCCCCGGAAGAACAACTCGAGAGACCTGGGTCTGTCGGCAGGGCCCTGCCAGTCGTGGAGATCAAGCTCGTGGACGAAGAGGGCCGGGAGGTGCCACAGGGAGAGGTCGGCCAGTTGATCTCCCGTCTCCTGGGAGGGGTAGACCTGGCCAGGGCCGCGGAGTACTACAAGGACGAGGAATCCACGAAAAAGTATTTCCAGGACGGATGGTTCTACAGCGGCGACATGGCACGGGTCGACGAGGACGGGTTCTACTATCTTGTAGATCGGAAATTCGACATGATCATCAGCGGCGGAGAAAACATCTACCCCGCTGAAATCGAAGCCGTTTTGTACAACCATGAGAAGATCCTCGAAGCGGCGGTTATCGGTGTGCCGGATGATGACTGGGGAGAGGCCGTCAAGGCGGTGCTCGTCCTGAAACAAGGAAAGACGTCCACCCCGGATGAGATCGTCCGCTACTGCCGGGAGCATCTGGCCGGGTACAAAATCCCCCAATCGGTCGATTTCGTTGACGATCTCCCGAAAACCGATACCGGGAAGATCCTCAAGAAAATCATCAAGGCACCCTACTGGAAAGACAGGGAGGGGAAGATCTGAATCCACCCCCTTGGAAAAGGAAGTCCGTCTGTGGTAGAAGATGGCCGTTCGTCGGAGATCCTGGACCCCGCCTTGCATCCACGCCAGAGGGAGCGACCCAATGAGCTCTTCGCCTCCAGAAGACAGCCCCGAAGATCTGTATTTGAGGGTCTTTGAAAAGGCTTCCGTCCGGAAGCAGTCGGGTTGTGATCCCCTTTCTGCCGATTGGCAGGCCATCCTGGAAATCGCGTTGAATCTTGCCCGCAACCATCTGCGCCGCAATCCGGGACGCTTGTTGCCCCTGCAGATGGGGGGGGACGACGAATGGGAGTTCTACCTGGACTTGCTGGAGAAGCTCGATTTGCCGCCGAACACATTTGCCGTAATGAGTACGCCAAGTTTTTCCGAGAACCTGCTCGATGCCGTGGACGACCAGGACCTCGAGGTCGGCGGGGATTGTGAAATGCCCTGGGAGAAGGGCTCGTATCTGGTCATCATCAGCGATTGCCGCGACCACATGAGAATCATGCAGGTTTCACTCCCGAGTGCATCCGGGTCTGCCGGCATCGACGTGTACGAGGACGGCAAGCATCTTGCGGATTACACATACAACACCATCGAAGAATGCATGGAAGCGCTGGCAAAGGTGCCATGGGTGTTCTTCAGCCCCAGAGGAGATTGGACCGACGAACAGGTCATTCGATACACGGAAAACTGGTTCGTGAAAGCTGTGGACACAGCGGATCTCGAAGGCATGGTGATCCACAAAGAGCACAGCTACGTTCACCATCCCGAACTGCTCAACCTGAACGCCCTGGAGTCCGTGTTCAGGCTTCTCGAGGCGACGGTTCCAGCCGCACTCGAGAGCCTCGATACGGCAATTGAGACGACGAATGACCTGAACCGGGACCTGGAACTCGAAGAGACCGTTGTCACAATAGAAGGGATCCTGCTCGAGGACCCGGAACAAAGCCAGGCCCTTGCCGGCCGAATCACAATTGAGATGGATCAGCAACTGGAGGAGTTGGAGCGAACGGATGGGATAGCATTTCCGGATCGAAACGACCGGGAGTACATCCCTTTCTTTGATCAAACGGCAAGAAAAATATACGAGAAGATCGTCGGACACCCGTGCCCTGCATCCGTCAAGATAGAGTAGGCGTTTCCCCTCGCCCTGTTCCGGTGCAATACACTTATCAGGTCACTCAGTCTGTATTCACTCTTCGATGCTTTCCTTCCCGGTGGCCTCATGGAGGCCCTCATAGTACCTTGGAAGGCCGAGCAGGGACTGGCCGCCGTCCACCCCCAGGACCTGACCCGTCACCCAATCGGCATACTCTGAGGCCAGAAAGAGGGCGACCTTGCCGATGTCCTCCGGAAATCCGAATCGACCCTTGGGCGTGTGATCCAGAAAGGCCTCTTTCAAGCCCGGCAGATTGTAGAACCACTCGGTCAGAGGGGTCAGCGTGGTCCCGGGTGCTATGGCGTTGACATTGATCCCGCGGGGGCCAAGTTCCAGCGCCGCCACCCGTGTAAACATGAGCACGCCTCCCTTGGATGCGCAGTAGGCTGCCATCCCGGTGGTGGGGATGGTGGAATTCAGAGAGGCGATGTTGATGATCCTTCCCTTTACCCCGTTCTCCAGCATCAATTTCACCACCTCTTTGGTGCAGAGAAAGGTTCCTCTCAGGTTCGTATTGATCACGGCATCCCATTCGTCGGCGGACATCTCCCAGAAGTAGTTCATGCCACCAAAGCCCGCACTGTTGACCAGGATATCGATGCTGCCGAACCTCTCGGTCGTCTCCAGGACCATTCTGGTGATTTCCTCTTCGATGGAGACATCCACCACGAGTCCGTGTACACTCTTCCCAAAGGCTTTACCAAGTTTGGCGACAGTCCCCTTGAGCCCCTCTTCGTTTCTGTCCGCAACCGCCACCTTTGCCTCTGCCTCTAGAAAGACCCTGGCGATGCCAAGCCCTATCCCCTGGGCACCCCCTGTAACTAGAGCCACTTTATCCCTGATCTTCATCTTTCCCCTCCTTAGAAGTCAGATCGCTCAAGGTCATCTACTCCTGAGAACTTCCCCTCCTTAATGTTGAATTCTGTGACCCTTAGCTTTTGGTGAATCGCGTCCCAGGGGGAGGGGGTTCTTCAGGCGGGCCGGCAAAACACTGCGCCATGGACATCCATCGAGTGGCTACATCCCCCGTCACTTTGAGGTCCGTATCCGCAATGTTGCGAACTTGTGCAACTACTTGACAGAACTCCGTAGCGACTCCTTCGACGCGGTTTTCCTCTGACGGTTCGTTCCATTCCCAGATGTCACCGGATGGAGCGGTCAGCTTTACATAGGGTGGATTTCCCGGCGCTTCCAGACCGCGGCAGGCAAAGGTCCAACCGAACGTATTGACCCCCAGCATGGCAATGTTCTTGACCCGATCCTTGTCGACGCGCTTGACCCCCAACAAGTCATAGACCTCCTGCCCGTGAGCCCAGGTTTCCATAAGCCGGGCGGTTATTTTGGACCGAACACTCATATCCGGACCGGCCCATTTAACACGGGTTTTCGGGTTGGCCGCTGCGTATCGCTCCGACATGGCAAGACAGAAGGCATGCCACTCGTTCAGCAACTCCCTCCCCTTGAGACCCTTTATCCATGTGTTCTCGAAATCACGGAGAGAGCCCTCGACCACATGAGA
>JAUWSZ010000454.1 GCA_030609865.1 bacterium
GTCGAGGCACCGCCCCGCGGGCACCTCTTTGTTCAGAGGCGAGGCCGGGACGTGATTGTCCAGGGTGAGGTCCGCACGACCCTGCGGTTTGAATGCAGCCGTTGCCTGGAGAGGTTTCCGTACGCCGTACAGGCAATTCTCAGTCAAATGCTGCGTCCAAAGGGGGAAGACCAAGCTGAGGCGAGAGAGATCGAGCTCGCCCCGGATGATTTCGAATACGGCACATACGATGGAGAGGATATCCTGCTGGAGCGTGTCGTCGAGGAGCACCTGCTGCTCTCCCTTCCCATGCAGCCGCTCTGCAACGAAGACTGCAAGGGGCTTTGTCCCGGCTGCGGAGCGAATCGGAACCGCGGTGAATGCGCTTGTCCGGAGGGTGAGCGGAAGTCACCATTTGATTGTCTAAAGGAGTTTGTGGTAAAAGAAAGATAACTTCCTATAATAAAAAGGAATTCCTAATGGCAGTACCAAAGAAAAAGACTTCGAAGTCCCGAAGAGACAAGAGGCGATCGCACGATAGGCTCTCAGCCCCGACTATCGTACCCTGTCCTCAGTGCAGCGAGCCAAGGCTTCCCCATCACATTTGCCCCCACTGCGGATATTACAAGAAATCCGGAATCATCGAGGTGGAATGAAAGGCCCGATTCATCGAGTTGGGGCCGTGCTCACCTGCGCAGGCGGATGGAGGCCAGGAACCGTCCCATGAGATTGGAAGGCCAAATCGGGTTGGTAACCGGGGCGAGTCGGGGCATCGGCAGGGCGATCGCCATGGCCCTGAGTGCACAGGGAGCGAGGGTTTATCTGTGTTCCAGGAATCTGGACGCCCTTGAGTCGGTTGCTCAGGAAATCAGGGACCGGGACGGCCAGGCCGCTGCGGTCCCGATGGACATACGTAACAGCAAGGACGTTGCCCGGGCCGTGAAGGAAATCCTGGACGAGGCCTCCCGGGTCGACATTCTGGTGAACAACGCCGGCCTGCGCATCGACAAGCTCCTGGTCCGGACAGGGGAGGAAGAATGGCAGGAGGTGCTCGAGACGAACCTGTCGGGTACCTTCTTCTGCATGCGCCAGGTGATCCCGGCCATGTCCCGGAAGCGGTACGGGCGGATCGTCAATATCACGTCTGTCGTCGGGTTTATGGGCAATGTGGGCCAGGCGAATTATGCGGCCGCAAAGGCGGGTATCATGGGTTTGACCAAGACCGCGGCCAGGGAGTATGCAAGGCGAGGCATCACCGTGAATGCCGTTGCCCCCGGATTCATCGAAACCGCGATGGCTTCCTCATTGGAGGAGAAGGTCCGAGAGCAGATCCGGGAACACATTCCGATGGGAAGGTTGGGCTCCGCGGAAGAGGTGGCGGACACCGTGGCGTTTCTCGTCTCGCCGCAGGCGAGCTACATCACAGGACAAGTGCTCCATGTAAACGGCGGTCTCTACGTGTAAGCGAAGGGAAGACGAGAGAGAAGACCGAGAAATGATCGGGGCAGAAAGGAGTTGAAGAGCATGAGCGTACCCGTGGAAGAAGTGTCTCGGAAGGTCAAGAAGATCATCGCCGAACAGCTGGGAAAGCCTGAAGAGGAGATCAAGGAACAGGCCTCCTTCCTGGGAGATCTGGGGGCTGACTCGCTGGACATCGTCGAACTGGTCATGACCCTGGAGGAGGAGTTCGACACGGAGATCTCCGACGAGGAGGCCGAAAACATACAGACGGTACAGGCGGCCATCGACTACATCGTGGCCAGGCAAGCCGCTGCGTGAGGTTCCTCTCCTTGTTCGATTTGCCGAACCGGAGGTTCTCTCAACATCTACCAATAAACGTAGATGTTGCGACGAAAGACTCCAACGATTTTCCGAGGAGATCAGGGAAATGAGAAGACCTGTCGCCTTGGCCTCTGACCATGCTGGGTTCCGTCTGAAGGAAATCGCAAAAGAGATCCTGAATGAAATCGGAATCCCGATCGAGGATTTCGGTACGGACTCCGATGCCTCCGTGGATTATCCTGACTACGCAAAGCCCGCGATTGCATCCATCGTAGCGGGGAAGGCAGACCGAGGCGTGCTCGTCTGCGGCTCAGGCGTGGGCATGAGTATCCTGGCCAACAAGTTCCCGGGCATCCGGGCGGCCCTCGTGTCCGACGCAAAGACCGCGGAGATGTCACGGAAGCACAACGATGCGAATGTCCTGGTACTTCCGGGCTGGAAGCTGGGAAGGCCGGAAGCGGAGGAAATCCTAAAGGTATGGCTGCGTACGGAGTTTGAAGGGGGAAGACATCAGAGGAGACTCGACAAGATCCGGGACGTGGAGAAATAATCGGAAGAAGAAGAGAGAACGCCGTGTCTCACGCATTGAACCGGAAACGGCCTGATTGGGAGGTATATTTTCTCAGGATTGCGCAACTTGCCTCCACGCGGTCTACGTGTATTCGGAGACACGTTGGGGCCGTGCTCGTCAAGGAGAAGAAGATCCTGGCGACGGGCTACAACGGGGCCCCTTCCGGCATCTCTCACTGTGCGGACGTCGGCTGCCTGCGGGACGAGGAACAAGTCCCGTCCGGTCAGAGGCACGAGCTTTGCCGAGGCCTCCACGCCGAGCAGAACGCCATCCTGCAAGCCGCCTACCACGGAGTGAGCATCCAGGGTTCCGTCCTCTTCTGCACGAATTTCCCGTGTGTGATCTGCAGCAAGATGCTCATCAATGCCGGAATCAGGCAAATTTTCTACCTGGAAGGCTACCCGGATCCTCTGTCGGAGAAGATGTTGAAAGAGGCCGGGATGGATTTGCATCAGATCGAAATGGAGGACGACCCGTGAAGTGCCCTTTCTGCTCTGATCTTCAGAACAAGGTGATCGATTCTCGGCTGAGCAAAGACCACAACGTGATCCGTAGGCGCCGGGAGTGCCTGGGCTGCGGAAAGCGATTCACCACCTACGAGCGCATCGAAGAGATTCTTCCCCTTGTCATCAAGAAGGACGGACGAAGGGAACCGTTCGACCGTTCGAAAATCTTCACGGGCATCAAGAAGGCATGTGAGAAACGCCCGATCAGCATCAATACGATCGAGCGGGCGGTGGACAGGATCGAACAGGGATTCCAGGACAAAGGGGAGAAGGAGATCGAGAGTTCCGGGATCGGCGAGAGTGTGGTGAGCGAACTTCATGAAATCGATGAAGTCGCCTATGTCCGCTTCGCCTCCGTTTATCGACAATTCAAGGATGTCACCGACTTCATGAATGAGGTCGGCAAGTTACTCAAGCGGGATTCGCAAGACAATGAATAAGGAGGCCCCGGGCGAAAAAGACGAAGCCTTCATGGACCTGGCCTGCAGGCTGGCCCTCCGTGGAAGGGTGCATACGAAACCCAATCCCATGGTCGGAGCGGTGTTGGTCAGGCGTGGCAATGCTTTCAGTACAGGCTATCACAGGAGGCCCGGCACCCCTCACGCGGAGGTCGTCGCCATCGAGCGTGCAAAGGGAGACCTGGCTGGCGCGACCCTCTACGTAAACCTCGAGCCTTGTGCACACCACGGAAGGACGCCCCCCTGTGTCGACTTGATTCTCGCGAAAAAGATCCGTCGCGTGGTCATCGGGACGAAGGATACGAATCCCCTTGTCAACGGAAGGAGCATCGCTGCCCTCCGGCGGAAGGGGGTGCAAGTTACGTGCGGTGTCCTGGAAGAGAAGTGCCGAAGGCTCAACGAGACGTTTTTCAAACACGTGGAAACGAACAAGCCCTTTGTCACCCTGAAGGCCGCCCTGACCCTCGATGGGAAGATTGCTTCCTCGA
>JAUWSZ010000424.1 GCA_030609865.1 bacterium
AGCTTCTCGGAGTCCTCTTTCAGCATGGCGAGAAGCTCGAGGCCTCTCTCCAGCCAGGGCTTGTTCGTCTCGAAGCAGGAGGTAACGCCACCGGCGTACTCGTCCATGATCTTCTGGAGCCGGAACATAAACTGTCTCGGAACGCTGTAGTTCGGGTTGATGTTCTGATCGGTCGTCTCTCCGCTGTGCTTCTCGAAGAGATCGAGTGGCAGGAGGATCTTCTTCTTGACCTCCTCGACCTGTGCCGCATCCACGTTCGGTGCCTGGTTGTTGTCCATGATGTAGGCGATCGCGGCCTTTGCAGCGAGGCGGCCCTCTGCGTGGGAGCCGGAGGAGAACTTGTGGCTGGAGGCCCCGGACCCGTCACCCGCGGTAAACAGGCCCTTGATCGTGGTCATCCCTTTGTATCCCCAGAAATACTCGGGCGGGGCGATGTCCTCAGGTCCGCAGACCCATGCACCGGAGCCACCGGAGTGGGAGCCGATGAAATAGGGCTCGCAGGCCATGATCTCAGACGGGGTCTCTTCCGGCGAAATGTTGTGGCCGGCCCAGAGGATCGCCTGGCTGATCGTCATGTCGAGGAAGTCTTCCCACGCTTCGCTCTCGAGCTCCTTCATTTTCTTCTTGAAGCCCTTGGGGTCATCCTTGTACCCTTCGGCCAGCTTCTGGATTGCCTCGGCGGTCTGCATGTAGATGGGACCCTTTCCTTCGAAAACGTCCCGCATTCCGCAGTGGTTCCGCAGGCAGGCAGGAATCGGCTTCCCGAGTCCGTAAGGGGCCCACTCCGAAAGCTCGGCCTTTCTCTCCACCATGTACTCGCCGCCCAAAGAACTGGTCGCACGGGACTTGAAGAGCAGGAACCAGGCGCCCACAGGCCCGTAGGCATCCTTGAAACGGACCGGAATGAACCGGATTTCCTGGCAGGTCATCTCTGCACCGGCGCGGATCGTGAAGTACGCGGAGGCGCCGGAGTTGAAAGGCGGATACCAGGACCGGCCGAGTCCTTCACCGGTTGACCTCGGCTTGAAGACATGGACCGCGCCGCCCATGACCGCCATGACGGCCTTTGCCTTGAAGACATAGACCTTGTTATCGCGGGTGCTGAAGCCGACCGCGCCCACACACTTGTCGCCGTCCATCAGCGGCTCGACGATGAAGACACGCTCGATGATCTCGGCGTCGTCCCCCATCTCGGCCAGGGCATTCTTGGCAGCCTCTGCCACGATCACCTTGTAGGACTCGCCGTTGATCATGACCTGCCACGGACCTTCTCGGACGTACTTCCCGTTTTCGTCCTTCCAGATGGGCAGACCCCACTTCTCGAACAGGTGCACGCTGCCGTCCACATGGCGGGCGATGTCATAGACCAGGTCTTCCCGGGAAACACCCATCAGGTCCTGACGCACATACTTCACGTATTGGTCGACGGTGTGCTCGCCTTCCTCGATGCCGATGTACTCGTTGATGGCAGAGAGGCCCATGGCCACTGCGCCGCTTCGATCCATGGCAGCCTTGTCCACGACGGTAACCTTCAGGCCGTGCTTCTTGGCCCAGTAGGCGGCCTCGAAGGCTGCACCACATGCGGCCATACCCCCGCCACAGATCAAGAGATCGGTATTGACTTCTACGGTTTCAAATACTGAAGTATCCATACTCTCTCCTCCTCTCAACCAGAATTACTTTTTCAGGGTAGGCAGCTCATACCGAAGGGAATCAGGCTCTGTGCAAAGCAAGGGGCCCTTGAGGTCGTCGGATTCCGTATTGCATCCGGCCAGGGGCTCTGCTTTGCCTTCGGGTGTCGTCCGGATCGGGAACTTGAACCGCTTCAGGGAACCGTTACGGAACTTGACGGTCCACATGATGTCCTCGGAACCTCGCAGCGGCACCACGCTGGCACCCATGGGGACGAAGTCCGCGTATCCCTTTACATCCACGGCCTGCTGGGGGCAGATCTTCACGCAGTTGTAGCATTCCCAGCACATATCGGGGTCCCGGTTGTAAGCCATGGGCTTCTCCGGATCCGTTTCCGTGTCCAAGTACATCAGGTCGTTCGGGCAGATGTGCATGCACGCGGTCTTGTCCTGTCCTTTGCATCCGTCACACTTTTCCCTGATCACGTAGCTTGGCATACCTTTTCTCCTCCTTCTACTTTGCCTTTGGACGAACGGGGTAACCGCTCAACACGAGCGAACCCCAACCGATACGAATATTGCCTGACGCTCACCGAAAGAGAATCCGCAATCGCAGTACAGTGACCTTCCACCTCCTTTCCATGCGTATTAGAGCGTCTGTAAGTTTGTAAGATGGTTGCTATTTCATCCTGCGCACGGTGCAGGCAGATGTCCGCGGACCTTCGGAAGATTTGAACAGAGAGAAAGACAATGCTGAGAATCTTTCCATCTTTTTGTTCAGGCATATCACAAAGGATAATGGGATCAAAAGAGGTGAAGAGTTTCGAATAATACGCGAATGAACCAACTGCGTCAAGAACCGGCTGCTTTTTCTCTTGCCCTTTCTGTTCTTGCCCACCCTCTCCGGAAGGACGTGGAAACGCCATCCGGAACTGATCGAGGGGGAATGAGGGTCCTTCGGCCTTCGTCTTCACCCGGAATTACCGAAATCTCCAGAAAATTCTCGCCATCCAGCGGGTAAGAAGCGCCCGACGCGTGAAGAAAGCGGAAGGCGGCCCGGTTTCCCTCTGTTTACGGGTGCTTACGGCCACGCCGCCAAGCCTCGCCCCCCCCCATGGGAGGGGTCTCACACACTGAATGATCATTCATTCAGTACTTTTCTACCACCAATCCCCCAGGACTGTCAATAGCGCGCGCCCAAGTTTTTTGCCTGGGTCACCGTCCAGCGGGACCATTACCGGGGCCACTCTTTCAGGAGATTATTATAAATGTGTTCTGAAAATGGATACATCCGGACACATCTTGACATTACACGAAAGACCCCTTAGAATGCGCCGATCTATTCTAGTTGTAGGAGGATCACCACGATCGCTTACCGCCCGTTTCACCAGGCTTAGGCTACCCCGAGACCCCGTTTTTCGATCCGAAGCTAAACCAATCACGTTGAAGGAGGAGTGGAGAATCATGATTAAGCCCCATGGGTCGGATACCCTGAATCCGTTGTATGTCAAAGATGACAAGGCGCGTGCCGCATTGATGAAAGAGGCGGAAGGCTTGCCTTCCCTCGTTGTGAGCTCCGCTGCTGCTGCCAACGCCGTCATGATGGCGGGTGGCTATTTCAACCCGCTGACCGGTTTCATGAACAAGGCCGACGCCCTGAGCGTGGCCGAAAAAATGGAGACGAGTAGTGGTTTGTTCTTTCCGGTGCCCATCCTCAATATGGTGGAAGACGCCTCGTCCATCCAGGGTGCCAAGCGTATCGCCCTGAAAGACCCCAACATCGATGGCAACCCCATTCTCGCCGTCATGGACGTGGAAGCGATCGAGACCTTCACCGACGATGAAATGAAGATGATGACCGACAAGATCTTCCGCACGGATGACATAGAGCATCCCGGCGTCAAGGCCTTCAATTCGGTCGGCAAAACCGCCATCTCCGGCCCGATCCAGGTACTCAACTTCTCTTATTTTGAAAAAGAGTTTCCCGAAACGTTCCGTACGGCCTATCAGATTCGGGAAGAGATGGGGAAGATGGGTTGGGAGAAGGTCGTCGCCTTCCAGACGCGGAATCCGATGCATCTGGCCCACGAAGAACTCTGCCGCATGGCCTACCAGGCGGTTAAGGCGGACGGCATCCTGGTTCATATGCTCCTGGGCAAACTGAAGAAGGGTGATATCCCCGCCGACGTGCGGGATGCGTGTATCCGCGTCATGGCTGAGAAATACTTCGAGCCGAACACCATCCTGATCACCGGATACGGATTCGACATGCTCTACGCGGGCCCGAGAGAGGCCGTGCTGCATGCCCTGTTCCGCCAGAACACGGGCTGCACCCACCTGATCGTAGGTCGCGACCATGCCGGTGTTGGCGACTACTACGG
>JAUWSZ010000324.1 GCA_030609865.1 bacterium
CGCCTTTTTGTATGCCCAGTTCTGTCAATCCATAGGCGCACCTGTTCACCGCATCGTTCAGCTCCCGGTAGGTGTAGTTCCTGTCCCTGAACCGGAGGACCCGCTTGTTCGGGTGCCTGGCTGCCGACTTGAGTAGGATATCGCCTACCACGTTCCTGGAGAGCAGGTTCTGTTCCAACGGGGATCCCTTCCTCATCGTGTAAGTCTCCCTCTTCCTTCGGGCGGTCTCTTACTGGGTCATCTGTCTCCGGGGTGCACACGTTGGCGACCTAACGCGCCCAGGCGGTCCCGGTCTGGATATAGAATACCCAGTCTTCAGGCCCGCGCGCCACATCGATGCCGACCCGCAGTCCCTTCATGCGGGCGATGAGATAGCGGAACCCGAAGCCCTTCGAGATTTCTGCAGAGTCGAAGGAAAGCTCGCTTGCCGAATTGACCGCCCACCCCGCACCGACGAAGCCGAGCAGGTACCAGCGACGATAGCAGTTCCACATGACCTGGCCCTCGGTCACGAAGGCGTACTGCCCCTGGTAGCGCATGGCAGGGATCCCGCGCATATCGATGAAAGGGAGAGCATAGAAGGGAACTTTCCCGCCGGTGAATTGCCCGTCGAGCCGCAGGCCAAGAAGCAACTTCTTGTTGAGTACATCCCGGTAAAGCTTTGCATAGCTTCTCACCGTGAAATAGTGGTCTTCTCCCCCGAAGGCCGGGTCGAAGATCTGGCCGAGTGCTTGCGCGCTGATACCGCGGTTGGGTGACATAATGTTGTCCCGGCTGTCGTACTCGAGCAGGGGTCCCAGGCCCCCCTGTCGGCTCTGGAGCCTGTCCTTGATGAAGTCGGGGGGGTCTCTGTCGAAGCCAAAGCTGCTTTCTGCGTTCAGGAAGGTGTAACGCGCCCCCCCGAAGAAGTCACTCCTGAAGATCCGCGCCTTGAGTTCCTGGATCAGGAAGAAGGCCTTCAGGTTGTACTCGAGGGGTCTATTGCTGAGGTCGATTTGGCCAATGCCGTAGAATTTGAGGTTGACCGAGGCATACCCGGCCCCGCCGAGATAGCGGACCCGGTCCTTGAACCAGGATCCGAAATGCCCGCCGCCGACGGCCCATGTCCCGTTTTCCGTGCCCAGGCCGGCGACGGCGGTTATGTTGGGGACTTCGAAATGGCGGGGGGTCTCCCAGTCCATATCGGTCGTGTCTGTTTCTATTTTCCCGGAGCCGTGGAAATAAAGGATGGCGAGGCCCGCGCCGTATCCCACGGCCGGTTCGGTGATGATGATCGGGACCGGGAGGAAGCCTGCCGGAGAATCGAGCATCTGGCTCACGTCGAAGGCACCGTCTTTGGGGTCCTTCAAGTCATCCAGGAAGGAGGCTCCAACCGGGCCGGCAAGGAATACGAGCAATGCCACCAGGAAGAAAATCAGGAGGCCGGCTTTTCGTGTGGGCATTCAGTTTCTTTCTTGTCCGAATCTTCAGGGGCCTGGTTCACGCGGGCGCGAGTCCGCTATTTCCAGTACTTGTCTTTCAGGAGCCGCTTGATCAGCTTGCCCGTGGGCGTGCGGGGCAGCTCAGCAACGAAGTCTATGCTGGCCGGGCACTTGAGCTTGGCTAGCTGTTGCCGGCAGAATTCGATGAGTTCCTGTTCGAGTTCCGGACTGGCCTCCGCGGGGTTCCGCAGTTGGACCACCCCTTTCACCGCTTCCCCGAACTCTTCGTGGGGAACGCCGATCACGGCCACGTCGAGCACCTTGGGGTGGGTGACAAGGATGTTCTCCGACTCCTGGGGGTAAATGTTCACCCCACCGGAGATGATCATATTGGCCTTCCGATCGGTCAGGTAGAGGTAACCTTCCTCGTCCACGTATCCCACGTCGTTCAGGGTCGTCCAGCCCTGGGAACTGCGGCATCCTGCCGTCTTCTCCGGGTCGTTGTGGTATTCGAACTCTTGTCCGTCCGCAAAGTAGATGGTTCCCACCTCTCGGGTCGGCAGTTCGTTTTCTTCTTCGCCCAGGATCTTGATCGTCCCGAGCATGGCCCTTCCCACAGACCCTTTGTGCTGCAACCATTCTTCGGAGGCGATGGCGCACAGCCCGTTTCCTTCAGTGCCGGCATAGTATTCGAACAGGATGGGTCCCCACCAGTCGATCATCTGCTCCTTGACCTGGATCGGTATCGGCGCGGCAGCATGGATTGCGATCTTCTGCGAGGAGACGTCGAACTTCTTCCGTTCCTCTTCCGGGAGCTTGAGCATCCGGATGAACATGGTGGGCACCCACTGGCTGTGGGTGGCCTTGTATTTGTCGATCAGCTCGATCGATTGGAGGGCGTCGAACTTCTCCATGACGATGACCGTGCCGCCCATATAGATGGTGAACATGACGAATCGAAGAGGGGCTGCGTGGTAGAGGGGCGCGGGTGACAGGTAGATGGTCTCGTTGTTGAGCCCGTACAGGGCGATCAGCAGCTTGGCCCCATCCCAGAGGTCGCCGTAGGGAGTGGGTTCCAGGGTCAGCTTGATTCCCTTCGGACGGCCCGTCGTGCCGGACGAGTAGAGCATGTCGACGCCGGCCATCTCATCCGAAATCGGCTCGACAGGGTAGGGAGACACCTTGTCCTCGTACGCCTCGTAGCCCGCTACGGTCCCGTTGACCATTAGCCGGGCCATCACGTTCGGCATCTTGTCCACGAGCTGAGAGGCCACTTCACTTCCGGCCGCCGAGGCGAAAAAAACCTTTGCCCCGCAGTCGTTTACGATGTACTCCACCTCGGGGACGGTAAGATGAGTGCTGATGGTCGTGTAGAGGAGCCCGGAACGGGCGGCCGCGTTGGCGATTTCGATGAAACACGGGTTGTTCTCCATGTATATGGCGATCTTGTCGCCGTTCTCGAGGCCCAGATCCCGGAGCATGTGGGCACAACGGTTTGCCGATTCCTCGAGTTGCAGGCGGGTGACCACCTGGCCGTTCGTGGCCATGATGAAGGCCGGTTTGTCCGGGTCCTCTTGTACCCATTTCCTCGGGTGTTCGAACTCCATGAGTCTCTCCTCCTTGTCGAGTCAGAGTCCAACTGTGTAGATCACCTTTCGTGCGGCAGGCCTCCATATATAGGCGTGGAGGTGCTCTCGTGTCAATCGAAGAGGGGGTTGATAACGAGAAAGCCGATGGGTACCATTCATTTGCCGGCTAGAGATAAAGACCATGGGGCCACAAAAAGAAAGAGAGGCTGAACGATGGCACAAGATCATGGAATGGAAATCAAGAAGGCATCGGAACAGGGCCTGGACCCGGAACGACTGAACGAGCTCGCAAGGGCCATCGAACAGGATACGGCCAAGGGCCTCTACGATGGGGCCGCGTTCCTCGTCGCACGGGGCGGAGAGGTTGTGATGCACGGGGCGATCGGAAGCACGGACCTGGAAGAGAAGCGTGTTGCGAGCAAGGAAGACGTGTTCTTCGTCATGTCGATCACCAAACAATTGACGACAACGACCGTACTGATGCGAATCGATCGGGGAGAGCTTACCCTCACGACCCCGGTTGCCGAGATCATCCCGGAATTCGGTATCAAGGGAAAGCAGAACATCACGGTAAAGCACCTGCTCACGCACACGAGCGGCATATCGCCTGGATGGCGGCAACCGTCCTTTTCGCCGGATCGTGACCGAGGATGTGCTCGAGCCCCTCGGGATGAAGGACAGCTCGATGGGGCTTCGACCCGACCTTGCCGAGAGAAGGGTACCCGTGGTCTTCCGGGACAAGACTCCGGGCCTGTTCGATCCTGCTCTGCTCGAAGCGACGAACATCCTGTTTGATGAAGAGACCGAATTGCCGGCAGGGGGTGTTTTCTCTACGGTGTACGACATCTACCGCTTTGCGGAGATGTTCAGGCGGGAAGGGGAACTGGATGGCGTGAGGCTGCTCTCACCTGCAATCGTGCGACTGGCCGTCACCAATCACACCGGGACGCACCCGAACGATCTTTTTGACTATGCCCGCGAGATGTACGGCTGGCCGGAGTGGCCTGCCTACCTGGGTCTCAGTTTCTTCCTGCGGGGTGTGGGCGTGTTCCCGACGCCGCTGGGGATCAACACCTCGCCGAGGACCTTTGCCGGCCTGGGTGCCGGGTCGACCGTGTTCTGGGTGGACCAGGAGCGGGATCTCACGTTTGTCTGCTTCACGGCCGGCCTGCTCGAGGAAGGGGCCAGCATGCTTCGTTTTCAACGGCTTTCAGATCTCGTGGTTTCGGCGGTGGTCGACTAAACCTGAACCCATCGGAGGGGAGGGACGCACCATGGCGTATGAGGAGTTGTTCGAACCGATGACCATCGGGAAGAGGAAGCTGAAGAACCGGCTCGCCTTTGCGCCCGTGGGCATGTGTACTGCCGACTCCGAAGGTCGCGTGACGGACCAGGTCCTTTGTCATTACGTGGCCAGGGCCAAGGGGGGCGTCGGCCTCGTGATCGTGGAACACACGATGTCCAACTACCGATACGGGTTGCCCGGTAGCGGCGCCCTGAGCATCCACGAGGATACCCACCTGGCCGGCATGCTGGATCTCGCCGATGCGATCCATGCCTTCGATGCGGCTGCCGTTGTGCAGCTCAGCCTGGGGCTCGGCAGACAGGCCGC